>CAYJRO010000204.1:0-1511 GCA_964372425.1 uncultured archaeon | reverse complement strand
AGTTGAGATTGGCGAATGTGTCGAAGTCATCCTCGTCAAAAGGGTCTTCCACATATCTCAGGCTATAATCACTAATCATGTCCTTCACAAATTCCAGCTGCGTTTCAGTGTCCAGGCTTTTCCCGTCGGAATAATTGTAAGACTTCCCGTCCCATAGCTCAGCCGATGCCATGTCCATGCCAAGCGACAGGCTGCTAGCTTCACAGAAATCGCTTAGCATATTCAGTATCTCGTCCGATTTGAGCGAGCACCTCCACGCAGACTCCAGGTCTTTCCCTGAATTGAAAGTCTTGTCCACTTCCTTGAGTTTCTTGCCTATCTGATGGTAGATGTTTGACAGTGTCCTTACAGACCCTAGGATGTATTTCTGCTTCCTTGGAAACATCAGGTATTCCTCAATGTCCTTCAGGCCCTTTGCTCCTATCACATTTGCAAGCGGTTTCGGCATATTGGCTTTGTCTTTTGACAAATATTCAAAAACCCCTTGGTTGTTCTCCATGGCAGATGCCTTGAGAAATGCGGACGATATCGCCAGTGCCAGGTTGCCCCCCATCTTGCCGAAATTGTCTGTGCCGTCCAATCTTCTAAGAAAAGCATCAATCTCTTCCTGGGATGAGAAGTCCTTTGACAGCACTTTCTTCTTGACGTCTGGGAAGACCTTGTAGACCGAATCGGCAGGAAGAAGGAAAGCCTCGTGGCTGCCAGCACTGGTTCCCATCGGTACAGCCGCCCTCACATTAGACTTTGAGGTCTCCATGTCAAGCTCTATGGTCTCCTTGGAATTCGTAGCGAAGATGGTCCTGAGCTTCAGGCTTTTAATCATCATAACAATAATTTGTTGTATTCTTGTTTTTAATTGTTAAGTTCAAGTAGCAGATTACTGCCTTCCGTCTTTTTTCTTGACCTTGATATCCCGTTAAAAGAACAATGTAAATATTACAGACACAACAGCAGTGGATAATATTACTATAATGTTTAAGTAAAGTGAGTTCCACTTGCAAAAATCCCGCCGCCTTTATTTTCATTTGTATGCACGGAAATCGGCGGAATTGTTACCGCAAGTAAAATCACAAAAACGTACTCTATAGCTCGGAAAATTTTACTCTTCATAAAATCTTTTTTTTATTACGTGTAACCATAAATTACTAATAGTGATGAAAAACAATTACAAAAATGGGGTATTTGGGAGAAACGTAAGGGTGACTATAGACGAAATAAAGAAATTCAACTGGAAATATAAGAACCTGATTCTGCTTTTGATGAGCATAATAGTGGCATACTACATCCTGAAATTCGAACCAATAATCTCATTAGTCAAAGGATTGGAAGTATTGGGTTATTTGGCCGCCTTTATCTACGGTGCTATGTATACTTACGCTTTAACGGTGGCGCCAGCCACAGTGCTTTTGTACAATCTAGGACAAATTCTAAATCCTATTTTGATAGCCCTTATAGGAGCTCTTGGTTCTGTTCTTAGCGATTATCTGATATTCTGGTTTGTTAGGGACAAA
>CAYJRO010000203.1:661-1515 GCA_964372425.1 uncultured archaeon | reverse complement strand
TCCGATCTACCCGTTTCAATCCAAGTTTTACAATGTCCTTCTTGGATGCCACTGTGCACACTCTTCTGAACATGGTGTCGTGCTTCTTGTCCAGACTCCAAAAGACCTTTTCGGCAAATTCTGCGACAGGCTTTACTTGAGAGCCGTCCTTCACTTGTATAATCAAATCAACATCACTAACGCCGCGCCCCCACTCGCCTCTGGCGGCAGAGCCGAACAGAAGTATGAAGTCTATATCGTAAGGAAAGTTACCAGACAAGTTTTTTACAAAATCTTTCAAAAACCTTGATACGACAGCCTGGTCGGCCATTATTTTATAGATTATGCGAGCCTTAACTAAAATTTCAGTTATTTTGAAGCAGCCGTTTTAATATTTAATTGACGGAAAGACAATTGATTATTATGGAAATTGTAAAGAAGGCAAGGATTTCTGTGAACGGCAGTTCCGAAGAAGTGGAGGCTGTGGTAAATACAGGCGCCGAAAGGACCATGATTGATGAGGAAGTGCTTCTGAAGCTGGGCGCGCCGCAGTTGGGGAAGGAGGTAATACTTACTGCCGACGAGTACAAGGCATCAAAGCCCATATACGGAGCAATGGTGGACATAGACGGCTGCAATTTCGCTCTCTGGGTGACAGGCGGCAAAAAGAACCTCATAGGGCACGATTTCCTTCAGCTCGCAAAGGCCGTCATAGACGAAAGCAACGGCACCGTGAAGCTTACCAAAAGCTGGATAAACATGTGAACGGCGATGACAGAAGAAAACATAGAAGAAGACCCATTTTTTCAAAAACTCGTCGAATACTTTTCTAGAAACCCTGTTTATTCCCAGCGACAGGTGAAGGAGCTTGCAAA
>CAYJRO010000203.1:0-651 GCA_964372425.1 uncultured archaeon | reverse complement strand
ATGATATACGGCAGGCTCGACTACGAATCCTACTCTCCTATGGGCTACCTATTTCATAAGGCTACTATAGAGTATTTAAAACGTCAAAGTTCTGATGGCGAAAGCCGCTAATTGCTATTCCTTCGGCAGCATGGATTTGTAAACAATCTCTAGGCCGTCCTTCCCGAGGGCATACAGCATTTCAGTAGACTTTATCCTATAGACCAGGCCTTGGCCCATGAGCCCCTTCAGGAGATACCTTACCATGTCCGGCGAGTAGTCCTTTCCGTTCTCTTTAAGCCTCGTCCTTATCCGGCCTTCTGTCAAAGCTTCGGTGTACAAACTTCCCATAAGAGCCAGTTGCTCGAAGGTTACATTGTATTCAGTCTTCTTTCTTCCAAAAATCCTTCCCATATAGTAAAGCTCTCAGCCCGATTTAATAAAACCAGTTAGTTTAGATAAAATCTTTTATCTTGTGCCTCTTCTCCTCGTGCAGTAGCCACAGCAGAAGTATGATGGCGTCCAGGCCGCCGAACACGCTTATGGTAACGTTCTCATCCAATGGAATCACCCTGAAGGTCTCTGCGGAAAGCGGATAAAAGAACATGACGCCGCCGCGGTCCGATATCATGAAATCCAGGAATATGTGGAACAGTATGCCAAAGGATACTA
>CAYJRO010000202.1:0-1525 GCA_964372425.1 uncultured archaeon | reverse complement strand
CTGGCAGGCAGCAAGTGCTTTTTTCTCCAAATCTACGATGTCTATGTGGTCGCCCACCACTATGGGTATGGAGATTTCCTGGCCGGCCAGAGGGGAAGTGTTTACGACAATATCTTTCAGGAAAAGAGAATTGGGCACCGATATTATCTCGTTTTTGCCGCTCATCAGGACAGTGTTCAGCGAGTTTATTTCTATAACCTTCCCCTTCAGCCCCCTGACCCTTATCACGTCCCCCACCTTGAAGGGTGTATATGCGTCGACGAAGAACCTTGCAGAGATGTTCTCAAACGCCATTTTCGACGACAGGATGAACCCAATACCCATCAATCCTATTATCAGCAGAAGAAGATTGATGGAAAGACCGACCTGGCTTATGGCAAAAATGACACCGAAAACCCAGATCAGTGCCTGAGCAGACCTTCTTATTGTATTGGCAAGCCTGAGCAGCCTGTCCCTGAATATTCTGTTGAGAAGCTCGCCCGCGACCTTGGATGTTATCCAAGTGGCTGCTATTATGCCTAAAAAGGTAGCTATCAATATTACTTCCGGGTGCGTTACCAATACCATACTATTAAAAGTTTTGTTTGGGGTTATAAATTGCTTGCAATTGTAGGTAGTGGGAAAATCTGTCAAGATACGATTTATACTAATGCCGGCCCTAATATCCTGTTCATAGAAGCGGCAAGGCAGATGAAGTTCCACTGCGAAAAGCTTGTGCATGCTAAGGGTTTATAAAGCTAACTAACAATTTGTAAATATCCAAGCACAGAGGCAAAAACATGGTGCAAATAACTTTCAATGGCGGCATCGGCTGCACGGGCGGAAACAGGATACTTGTTGAAAACGGCGAAGTCAGGGTAATAATGGATTATGGCGCCAAAGTTTCCGACAGGCCTGAAATAGCCCATTATGATGTGGATGGAAAGATCGATTACGCATTTTTGACACATGCCCACCGCGACCATTCCGAGGACATGTGCCAGCTGGTTAAAAGCAAACAACTTCAAGAATTGTACGGCATAGAGGTCACAAAGGGATTGTCCGAACTGCTGATGCAGTATTCTCTGAAAATCGGCATGAAGGAAGGAAAAGTTTTAAAGTTCGACGAAAAAGACGTGGAAAAGACGATGGAAACTTTCCGTTCCTCGGTCTATAGAAGTCCTATAATGTTAAGCGGCGGCGTTGAAGCCGAACTCTTTGATGCCGGCCATATACCAGGTTCAGCCATGATAGGGATGAAAATAGATGGGAAACAAATTTTATACACAGGAGACTTCAACACCCAAGACACGCGCTTGTTGAAAGGCTGCGATAAGAATCTTCCAATCCCCGACATCCTGATAACCGAAAGCACATACACTGACCGCAACCACCCCGACAGAGAGTCGCAGGAAAAGGAGTTGGCGGATATAATAAAACGAACATATGATAACGGCGGCGCCACCGTCATAGCAGGGTTTGGTATAGGCAGGCTGGACGAGATTATAGCATTGTTGTACGACTATGTTATTATAAACAATTAAAA
>CAYJRO010000201.1:0-1540 GCA_964372425.1 uncultured archaeon | reverse complement strand
TGACAGATTCTATAAGGCTTTTCGCAGCCGAAATTTACAAATGCTACAAAGACGGAATTGAAGGGACCTTATCCCACCTCAACTCTGACTACATGATGGAAAACGGCATAATGATAGTGATGGAAGAGATAGCAGGCCTATCCAAACTGGCTGGATTTATTACAAACGACTTGAAAAAATTCTACAACCGGCTTGCTATAGAAGCTGAATGCGCCGACGAGGGATGCTCTGTAGAATATATCAGAACCAAAAACCTGCTGGAAAGTTTTTCAAAAAAAAACTCCGTGGATTTCAATATTTTAATGGAAGACTGGAAAAACATAGAGGTCAAAGTCAATACTGGGATGGCTGCATTGAGCTTTCAGTCGGGCACTACGATAAGTGCCGTCATAGAGGAGCAGGAAAAATTGCTGAAGGAAAGGATGGAAGCTGGCAAGTCCGGCTATGTACAGGACTCCAAGATTACTGTAATGTCCGATATGACAGGATTCACAAAGGATTTTTATGTGGTAGGCAAATATCTGCAGGAGCATCCAAAAGAAAAGATTATTTGTTACCGCGGGAAAGACGACATGATCGGTTATTTCAAAGTCGACGGCAATGGGAACTTCAGGGTCATTCCGACAGACGTGCAGAATATAAAAGGCGATATAGGCAACGATATAAGGAAGCTTCTTGGTATAAAAAAGAAGTACGCAAGTCCTAGCTACTTCGCATAATCCACACCACATCCACGGATTTATAAAGTTTACTTTTACATTGTTTAGTAGCGATTACAATGGCCAAAGGCAACCTTATAGTAGTAGGCACTGTGAGCTACGATATGGACGGAAAAAGGAGGCTCGACAGACTTTTCCAAGAGATGGCGCCTGACATCATAGCCCTTGAATGGTCTGAGGAAAGAAAAGCCTATCTAGCCGGACGGCAGTCAGCAAACGGCATGGTCAGGGAAGCCGAGGACGTGCTTAGGGAAAACGGCATGGGGCTCACGGAAAAACAGAGACAGGCGCTCCTAGAAGTCAGCTCGGCAATGGAAGGAACATCATTCTACGAATACCATTCGTCCAACGATTATGTGCGAGAAAACCCGTCTTGCAGCCTGCGATACATAGACATACCCTTCTTGCCTGAGAAGGAATCTTTAGAAAGCTACAAGTCTGTTATAAGAGACAGCGTAAGGACTGTAATGGAGGACCCGGATTCAGCAAAACCCATACTTGACATGCTTGATGAGGGCAGCGAAAAATACCTGGATTTCATAAGAAGTAGCACGGATTTCGCCTACACCAAATCGGAGATGTTCGACCAGTCGCGTGAGCCTATACAGGACAAGAGGGCGGTCGGTGTGACGGGTTTCCTTGAAAAATCCAAGGAATTTCTACTGAGGGAAAGGAGGCGCACGCCTTCCAGATACAAGTTCATGTCAGGCAGGATAAGGGAACTGTATGACAGCAATACTGGAGGGGACTTGATAGCAGTTGTGGGCCTGGAGAACATGCACGGCCTTGAAAGAGAGCTGGCCGATTTGGATCCCCTTGTC
>CAYJRO010000200.1:0-1556 GCA_964372425.1 uncultured archaeon | reverse complement strand
GCAAGAAACGAAGTTTCCTGCGCACAGGAGAAGCTCCGCTTCTCCTTGTACCACCATCTTTAGATGGTGGATTCTTTTTATATAAATTATGGTTTTTATTGTTAAACAATAGTTTTATATAACTATTTATAAATGCTATATATATGACTAAGACAACAATCCAGATAGAGGACAAAACAAGGGACAAGCTCAAGAGCTTGGGGAAAATGGAAGACACTTACGACTCGCTGATTGAAAGGCTTGCTAAATTCTATGAAGAGGCTTTGAAGAACGATTATTTTGTGGAAACACAGCACAAGACAGCTAAGACAGGCAAGTTTACGGAGCTTGATTAGGTGTGGAAAGTCCTTATTGAGCAGGGCGCTTTAAAATATCTTGAATCCCTCGACAAGCGCAGAAGAAAAAATATCAAGGCCGAACTCCGGTTTCTAAAGGAATCGCCTTATCCCGGACAAGGAAGCGGCGATAAAAAGGAGATCAGGGGCACCTCAAAGAGCGCTTTCCGCATGCGAATCGGTGAATATATGGCTTTCTATATCATAGAAAAGAGCAGCAAAACCATAAAGATTACAGAAATAATGACAGCAGAAGCAGCGCACAAAAAATACGGTCAGCTATAAAATGAAATTCCTGCCGCCGGCGCCTTTTTCTCCTCGCAGTCATTCCGTAACCCGAACGTAATGTAATCCTAGCGTATTTTAATCGTAATTTGCGGGCTGCAAATCTTTATTAATGGGTTTTTACAATGACTATAAAGGTGAGGAAATGGTATCCCAGATAGTAGATGTGCTATCTTCTTTTACAGTGAATACTGTGTCTTTCCTTCCCAACCTTGTTGCAGCCGTAATCCTGCTGGTTGTCGGCCTGGTTGTGGGGAAAATCGTCGGACGGGTTGTCAGAGAAAGCCTTGACAGGCTCAAGCTTGATTACTATGTCCACGAGACGCACAAGCCGGCGGTGAACCTGAGCAACATGTTCTCTTTCATCGCACGCTGGTGGATTTACCTTGCGTTCATCTCCGCAGCCCTTTCTTCGGATGTCCTGGGTATTTCGGCCCTGGCAATGTGGATCACAGAAATCAATGCCTTTATCCCGAGGATCATAGGCGCAGCAGTGATTCTGATAGTAGGCTATCTGCTTGCTGAATATATCAGGAGCCACCTCGTGTCGCTGAAAAAGCTCTATGCAGAGGTGACGGGGAAGATACTGTTCTTCTTCGTGATGTATGTTTCCCTTGCATTGGCTCTCCCGATTCTGGGCGTGTCAGCCGTGCTTGTGAACAACATCCTTCTCGTGATTATCGCAGCAGTGGGCTTGGCAATGGCAATTGCCCTTGGCTTGGGGCTGAAGGACGCGGTTTCCGACGTATCCAAAAGGTATGTCAAGAAACTGAAAGTTTAGGATTTTTTACTTTCATTTTATTTCTGATTTCATTTCAAACGCGAATACTATGTTTTTTTGTTCATATGGACAACGTGTCTGAATGAAATGCCCGCCGGATCCTATGGGCTTTAGCCCGTAGTTACATAGGGCATTTAATTTGAGCGTAAAAACAT
>CAYJRO010000199.1:0-1569 GCA_964372425.1 uncultured archaeon | reverse complement strand
AGAGTCATGACTAGGTCGTATTCGTCATAGATGTTAGCCGGATTCAAGATTATGACGTCGGGGTCTATTATGGGAGTAGCACCCTTGGCACCAGGCGCCAGATATCTGGATATAACAAGATTTATAGTTTCCTTGTAAGCGGGCCTCCTGTCAAAATTTTCCCTAACCTTTCTGTAGACTTTTCTGGCTTGCTTTTCCAAATATTCCAGCTTGTCTTTTGATATGTTCAGGTCAGCGTCGCTGAAAAATTTCAAATTCACCGCGCCGTCATACTTACTGGCTTCCTCTCCTCCGTCTGGCTGCGGTTGCGGGGTCTTGTTATCCTTGGGACCCAGTTCGGTTTCTGGCTGGACAACCGCTGGCGTAAGATTCTCAGGTTCCATCTCAGGCTTTACATAAGACTCTGGAGACCTTATCCCCACAGGTTCTGTGTGCTTTTGGATAGGAGCCTCAAACCTTCTTATGACAGACTGGCCGTCGGGTCCTGTTCTTTCGATGTAACCTTTCACGATAATTCTGCCGTTAGAATCCACCTTTTTGATGTAGCCTAGTTCTGACAGGCTGCCGTCATTCCTGGCGGTTTCTACCTCTTCCCTCATTTCCTGCGGCAAAGTGTCTTGGAAGTTTTCGCCCCCGCCCACTGCATAGGAAGGTTCACCTTTCCACATATCCTCAGACATCTTGCGGAACTCTTCCATGCCCCTTGTCATGGCCTCAAAAGTTCTTTTAAATAAATCATCGCTGCTCAGTTCTTTGAAGATTCTGTCAATGAATCCAGATAGGTTGCTGGAATAAAATGGTCTAGCCAAACCTTCGTCATACAACTCTTCTTCCATGCCAAAGTGTTCTAATGGGAATTCTAGTTGCTGCATCATGATAATAATAATGGCAGTCGAAACTTTTAAACCTTTTCCCTCCGTATGTTGTACATTCTACGTCGTACAATTTGAAATAATGGACAAAATACGCTAAAAATAAGCAATGCTCGTAATCAGGAATTTCTCTTAATAACAAGATAATTAATTACATGGCAGACAAGGTGGCATGGAGGCCGTCCAAGGCGCTGGTGGACAACGCAAACGTCACAAAGTTCCTTGATAAAAACAACCTGAAAAACTACGACGGGCTTTTGAAGAAATCCACGAAAGACATAGAGTGGTTCTGGAAGGCCTGCGAGCAGGAGCTGGGAGTTTCTTGGTTCAAGCCGTACAAGAAGGTTTATGATGTTTCCAAAGGACTGCCTTTCACTGACTGGTTCGTGAACGGAAAGACCAATCTCACTTACAACTGTGTGGACAAGCAGAAAGGCAGCAATACAGCCTTTGTCTGGCAGGGAGAGGACGGCAAGGTAAGAGAATACAGCTATTCTGATCTGAAGAAAGAAGTCAACAAACTTGGCAACTGGCTGAAAAGTACGGGGGTGAATAAAGGAGATGTTGTCACCACTTATCTTCCGATGCTCCCAGAGACTGTTGTCACGCTTTTCGCCACTATAAAGGTTGGAGCAATTTTCATGCCTATATTTTCCGGTTTCGGCACCAGTACCACTGAAATAAGAATCAAAGACGC
>CAYJRO010000198.1:0-1591 GCA_964372425.1 uncultured archaeon | reverse complement strand
AGCGCAAGCTCGGAATCCTGCAGGCAGTATTCCGCAATCCTTTCCAACCGCCCTTCAGTCCATAAATGTTCAATCTCTTTCCAGTTCAGCTTGTTCTTGTGCAATCCGAGGAGCTCCCCGGCCACATTATCGAGGCTTAGGACATCAGTTGACATGGAAGAGGATAAAACGCTCTCAATAAAATCGAAGATGTCAAGGTGCACCCTTCCAATAATCTGGGCTGCAGGTATACGGCCGCGTTTCGTGAATGAAAGGGATGAAGAATCCCTGCCCAGCCTCAAAGGGAGCACGTGCAGGTTAGCCCGCTCTTCAAGCCTCACGAAATCGTACCTGTCCGTGTTGTAGCCTGTTATGATGTCAGGGTCCGCCTCAGCAATAGTATCCGCAAAGGCCTTCAGCAGCTCCTTCTCATCCTGGACCATTTCAATGTCCGCGCTTTGCCCGGAGCCATATGAGATTATCCTCTTGAACCCTTGATTGTCAGCGAGCGAAACCATCACGATTTTCTCCTGGCCCCCCTCATTCACAGTTTCTATGTCAAACGCAAGTATTTTCAGCTCGGGCCTTTCTTCCAGCTCCAGCTGCTCTATATGCTCCGCTTCGATGCATTTGTCAACTTCGACGCCAGTTTCTTTTTCAGTCCCTGTTACTGAAAGCCAGCCCATTGGAACTATCCCCCTGTCAATCATGTAGCGCTTTGAGAACGCGATGCCGTATTCGTAAACCTCCTTGATGCCTTCAGCCGCCCGCGCGAGCTCCTTGAACCTTGGCAGGTCGGATGGAATTGTGAGGGTTATTTTCAGGTACCTCTTGGGCTTCCCAAAGAATTTCCTGTCCACCCACTCCACAGCAGCCGGCTTCCTTCCCTCCACGTCGAGGCTCGATACCCTTTCATATAGCTGGCCGTAGTTTATCTCGTCCTTGGGTTCAGCATAGAAGTAGGGCCTGAAATGCCGGTAAAGCACAAGCATAGACTCGCCTTGGTCTGTCTTGCCCCAAAGCCTTATCACAGGCTTGTCCTCTTCCAGTATGTAGTCCGCGTCCAAAAGGAATACTCTTGTCTCCATAACAGCCTTCCTTCAGCTAGCGCCAGTCACATTACAGACTTGAATCCGTGGTTTTAAAGGTTATTCCCATAGGGCTTTTTCAAGAAAAGCCCTTGCAAAAGGAGTTACCCGTTCGCTTCGCTCAGGGTAACTTCCACCCATCAAGATGATCGCCTTGCATTCTGTATCTACAGGAAGATGTTATGAACTCATTGATAGCAGTTAACGAACAGTGGCTTTTTCGTAAACTGAGACTTTGTATCCAGATTCTGCAAGAATACGATATTGAATGTCGACACACAGATTTCTATATGCTCCGCAAACAAATATCTCCCTGTCTTTTGGCAAGCCGGGGTTTATTAACCATGACTCATCGATTTCGACAAAATCCTCTTCTGATTTTATTCTTTGAACTTCTCCATATTCGGGTAAGTTTCTATAAATGCAATCTTCATGGACAATTACATAAAGTGGTTTGTTTTTCATACATAGCAGATGCATTCAATGCTCACTTGTTGAAAAGTGTGTAGCCGCACCGCCCGCAG
>CAYJRO010000197.1:0-1596 GCA_964372425.1 uncultured archaeon | reverse complement strand
TTCCTGCACCTTTTGTAATGCCATGCCGTCCACAGACACATTCAACTTACTCTCGGCCAGATGGTCAGCCCTGAACCTCTTGTGGCATTTCTTGCATTCCACCAGCGGGTCGTTGAAGGATCCCACGTGGCCGCTTGCCTTCCAGACGGTGGGGTGTGTTATTATGGTGCCGTCTATCAATACTGTATCATCGCGGCCGGTCACAAAATGTTTTATCCATGAGCTTTCGACGTTCCTTTTCAGAAGGGAGCCGTAGTTTCCATAGTCAAAAAAGCCCGCAAAGCTGCCGTAGATGTCGGAGTTGGGAAAGACTATTCCCCTGCGCTTGCACAGGCTGATTATCTTGTCCATCAGTTCCATGATAGTAAATTTGGTTTACCTATAAAATAAAACACAGCTTTTCGTGCCGTTAATCATCCATATGGTCATCGCATTCGTCGCAGGCATTACCATTCATCAGCATAAGCAGCTGTTCCATGTTAGGAGAATATATGTGCTGGCCGCTTCCCTTGTCGTGTATTATTAGGCCCCTGTCGGGATGCGTTTCGAAATATATGTCCAGTACGCCGTTTTCCAGATAGCCGCCGACATCTTCACAAGATACGACAGGTACCTTCCTATTCTCGTACAACGCTGTTCCACCCTTTTGTATCCTGTCAACGAACATTTCATACTGCCTTATGAACTCGTCTACATTTTCCATCTCTTTCATGTCGTCCACCTCTTTCATAATTCATCTATGCCTGTCAGAGTTTTTCTTTCCCTGTCAGCACTTGTCCCGTCTACTACCAAACCCTCTGGAACGTTCACATTTTCCAAATTATTCCAGCCCATCCTTGCTAGCTTGTATATTCCCCTTATCTCTGATTGTGACAACAATGGAGCTTTGTCTCCTTCAACGGCCTTGCTACTTCCGTTGTTTTGGCAGCCGCCTTTTTCAAACTCAGCTATGATGTTATTAGTGGCCTCTCTCTGCCAATACTCATAGTCATAGACGCCATCAAAAGTAGTGTAACCGGGAGTTCCGTTATCGTTCAAATATACTATGGTAGCCCGCTTTCTATTGCTGTCATATACGCATACACTGTCTAACATAGTCGTTTTCAAATACATTCCATGAAACCGGAAGCAAGACCTTTTGTGTCCCTGACGGCTCTGATATATCCACTGTTCGGTATGATGATGTCCACGCCTTTTTTCAGCTTGTCTTCAAACAGCACCTTTTGTAATGCAAAATTGTTCTCTTTCATAATTAAATATTGTAAAATAATCTTTTTAGGCTTTGCGGTGATGTACATGATACCAAGCGGTTGGTAGAATGTTCCAGCTAGCTGCTGCGACTTTCCTCTTCAAGCCTTATTGCTATCCTTTCGGCCGCTGTCTTGAACCTGTTCAGCTTTTTCACGGCCTCTTCTCTAGTCATATCACCGTCCAGATAATCGCCAATTATGTACCTTATCTCGTCGCTGACATCCTGATTGTCCACATATCTAGTCCTGATGACATCCATGTCTTCTTTCTTCAAACTTTCTATCGCAACACTGTAGGAATCCACTATGCTTTCTGATATGGACCCGAATTTTTCATAGTCGTCTT
>CAYJRO010000196.1:0-1601 GCA_964372425.1 uncultured archaeon | reverse complement strand
GAGTAGAGAAGTGGAGGTTCAGAACCGGAAATTGCATCTCAACAGGATGTCCTGCGGCTGTAAATGACAGCATAATATTTACAAGCATGGACAAACACATCTACAAGATATCGAAAGACGGCCAACTTATCTGGAGGTTCAAAACAGGCGGATGGTGCTTTGCAAACATCTGCGTAACCGATCAAAGAGGAAATGAGGTTTGGTCATTTCTGAAAAGACCCAACCACCCTCCACCTTTGGAAGAGGGTTATGTTATCTTCGGGTCCTTTGACAACTGCCTCTACGTTCTGGATTTTCGCACCGGCGCCATGAAATGGAAATTCCAAGCAGGAAAATATATTCATAGCGCTGTTATTGACAATGAAGTCGTCTATTTCGGATCTTATGATAACTATCTTTATGCCTGCGATCTGTTCACAGGCAGGTTGCTGTGGAAGTTTAAAACCAACGGCAGAATAGCCATGTCTGTGCGCATCGTGGGGGATAGCATTGTTTTTGGAAGCGGGATAGGCGATCAGCATGTCTACAGGATAAGCAAGCATGATGGAAGCTTGATCTGGAAATTCAGAACAGAAAGCAGCGTTAATCTTTCCACACCTTGGATAGAAAACGGCGTTGTTTACGTTGGCGGTTTTGACACTAATCTCTATGCGCTTGACTTAGAAAGCGGAAGTCTTCTGTGGAAGTTCACCACAGGATTCCCGCCTGGAGATCTGCAGTTTGTCAGCACTTTCGATAAAATACAGCGTTTTTTCCATAAAATTTTCACATGGTGGAGGCCTGAAACAATTAGGCCAAAAGTCTACGAAAAGGAATCAAATATATCAACCGCCGAAACCTTCGGCGCCAGGGGCTACAAGCTCGGCGCGCCCGGCGCTTACAAAGGCAGCGACGCTGTGCAGGAGTACACAGCCGGCAGAAAGAAGAGGAGGGATTTTCCTGATTGATGAACATTCGAAGGCTTTTAAACATTACCGAATTGTTTATATACAGAAATAGGCTATTTGAAATAGGGGGTTGCTATGACTGGTTCAGAACTTCAGTCAATTAAAAAAATGGAGGACAGTAACGCGTGGCTGCAGGAGAATTACGAGTCTATTAGAGAAAGTTATGGAAACAAGTTCGTGGCTATAGAGAATAAAGAGATACTTGCTTCCGCAAATACGGCAGAAGAGCTCCTGAATGAGCTGGAAGAAAAGAAAACCGACACTTCCGCCATTCTCATTGAATTTATTCCGGAGAAAGGCTTATCTGTTATTGTTTAAATAATTCTGACAACTAGTTGTGTTGAGCCACTATGAAAATACCACTTCAGATAGAAAAAAGTGGGTTCTTAACCGTGTTTGCAACTTTAAGATCCCCACGCTTGAGATTGTTCAGAACTGTAAAATTTATAGTCGATACGGGAAGCCCGAAGACGTTTCTAAGCATGAGAACAGGCAAACATTCGCTGCAATTCAGCGGTTCTATCATAGGTTCTGATTTATTGGAGTCTTGTGGGTTTGCTCTATACTTTAACCCTTCCAAGAAAATGGCTTATTTTGAAGCGGAGAATTAGTATGCCTGAATTCGTGCAGCACAGCTGGCTTAATCTTGTTATA
>CAYJRO010000195.1:0-1622 GCA_964372425.1 uncultured archaeon | reverse complement strand
TCTACACAAAGATATTAAAAATATAAAATAGGTTAAGCTAAAGTTCCGTCCGGCTTTTATTCATTCAAGCATCTTCTTGTCTTTCTGCCTTCTAGAGTACCACTTGGACTTGCTCTTGTATTCAGACTCGCACGTGCAAAGGGTAAGGATGGGGTTGTGGAAGACCGGGTCGTATCCAAGCACGTCATACTTCTTGCCGCCGATTGTCCTGTGCTCCATAAGAAACTATAATGATTTTTTATACGGAAAATCATAAAGCTTTAAATCCTCAATCACACAAACCTAATTTATGACACCAGATGCTACAAAAAATTGGCAATATTCTGCATTGGTCAAGACCAATAAGAGAAGAAGCAAGGATTTTGAAAGGTCTTCACTGCGATTAGGATATGACGCGGTGCGTACCATAGGCGATTACAATTACCGCATAACAGCAGACCATGTCACCCACGAGACATTTCTAGAACAGATGAACAAATTGAGACAGCACCCCGATGTTGCAAAAATAGAAACGTTTTACAGAGTTTAATAAAACATTTGTGCTATGAATTTATCTAAAACCGCAAGCTTTAAAAGCTTAAAAACAGTCTGTTTAATTGATTGACAATGACATGGCTTATGTTCCAGTTCGCAGCATTCGAGCACAACGGCCTTCATTTGAACCTAATTAGTAGAAAAATTCTCCAGAACGGGCAGCTTGTCCCCAGCTAAATAGGCAAGACCCGCCCCGCCGCTGGTTATCCTCCTGCCTCCCAGCATCTCGTATGTCTTGTCTAGGCCAATCTCGTCCATCGAGTCGGCAGAATTCCCACCCAGCGTGTAGTTCAAGGCTTTCAGCCCCATGAACCTTGTAACGAGCCTGATGGTGTTGTTGTAGCCCTTCTCATACCTGCCTACGGGCCCCGCGTATATAATGACATCAGAGTCTTTCAATACATCGAAGAACTTGTTTATCGTGTCCTCTCCTATGTCCATCACCAGGCCAGTCTTGTGCTTAAGGTCGTCTATGGCAACATTGTCGTGGTTGTCGAGAATGAAGTCTGTCGGATAGACTATCCTGTGGTCAAAGCTTTCAATCAGCTTGCCCGCGGTTTCCAAAGCTCCGGTCTTAAGGACGAACTCCTCGTTCTCCTTGTTGAACCTGTTCTTATTCCTCAGATACGATATCGATTGCCCCGGCACCCCGCCGCAAAGGACAGTGACATTCTTGTTCGCAGCTATCTTGTACACATAATCGAACTTTTCCCACTTCTTGCCGCCGAATATGATAGCTATTTTCTTGCCAGAAATTATGTGCTGCTTCATCTCCTCCAGTATCCTCAGCTCCTCCTCCATCTGCAGGCCCACGAAAGAAGGCAGTGCATGATTGAATGCCGTCATAGATGTGTCGCTCCTGTGCATGGTGGCAGGCGCATCGTTCACATAAAAATCAACAAGAGGCTTGAAGAACTTTACCATCCCGCAGTTCCTCTTTTCCTCTATCGTCTTGAAATCCTTCTTCTCGTCCTCGTGGTCCCTTATGTTCCTAAGCAAAAGAGCCTCGCCCAGCTTCAATCCTTCGATGGCTCTCTTGGTAGCATTATCAGATAAAGAATGCGAATAGACCACATTGACGCCGTTCG
>CAYJRO010000194.1:0-1648 GCA_964372425.1 uncultured archaeon | reverse complement strand
TGCCATCAGCACTGAATGTATTGGGATCAATTACAATATTTTCCTTTCCTTTGAGGCCGCGTCTATAATATATGACAGGATAGTCTTGTTCGGCGTCCCTTCTCTCGTAGAAATACCTGCCTTTGATGGGCTTGAAAGAGCTTATTTGGCCTACATCCATAAGTTCCTTTAACTGCCTCTTCAACTCGTCTTTGAAGTTCAGGTTGTCAATGTGACTTCTTGTATATCTGTTCTGTTCCTCAATCCAATTCTTTACTTCTTGGTTATCGCTATCTTCCAACCACCTATAAGGATCCGAGACCTCTACGCCGTGTAATATATCCACCGTATTTTCTTTCCTAGTTTCAGGGTACCTTGTCATAAACAACATATGGCAAAAAATCTTTAAATGCTTATAATTTGTTCCGAAACAAAATGTTAGTTATGCTGAAGCCAGAAGCGGCCAAGATGCTAAAGTCGGCCGGCGTAAATGCTACAGAGGACATGCTGGAGCTGCCACCACAGGAGGAGCTGGGAGATGTTTCCTTTCCATGTTTCGAGCTCAGTAAAATTCAAAGAAAGAACCCGAACGAAATAGCAAAAGATATAAAAGACAGGATAAAGATAACAAAATCATCACTTGTAGAAAAGGTTGACACCAAAGGCGGATATGTAAATATTTTTTTCAACTGGGACAAAGTAGCAGAAAAACTTCTGAAAGACATCGGAAGGAAAACCGGGGATTATGGAAAGGCTGATATCGGAAAAGGTAAAGTGGCTCTTGTTGAATACTCGTCCCCAAACCCCATACATCCCATTCACATAGGCAGCGGCCGAAACACAATCATAGGAGAATCTGTATCCAGAATTCTGGAATTTGCTGACTACAAAGTCAAGAGACTGCTGTTCCTAAACGACCTCGGCAGACAGGTTGCCGTCCTGATACGCCAGTACCTGAAACATATGGCTGATGCCAAGCCGGAAGGAAAGGAAGACCGCTGGCTGCTCGATGTCTATGTGAAAGCTAACAAGGAGCTGGCAGACAATCCGGATCTGGAAAGGGAGGTGGATGACATTCTCAAAAACTGCGAGTTCAAAGACAAGGAAGCATTCGAGATTCTAAGAAGGATTGTAGGATGGTGCCTGAAAGGATTTGAGAAGACGTACAGCATGTTCGGAATAAAGTACGACGAGTATGTCTGGGAAAGCGATTTCGTAGAAAAAGCCAGGCTGTATGCAGAAGATCTCTTGAAAGACAAGTTCGCGTTCGCCACAGCCGACGGGGCGGTCGTGATTAGACTGGAGCCCCATGGCCTGCCGGACACAGTACTGCTGAGGCACGATGGAACCACACTCTATCTGATAAGGGATGTCGCCTCCAGCATCTACAAGATTGAAAAATACAAGCCCGACCTGAACATCTATGTGGTGGGCGAGGACCAGAATCTGCACTTCAAGCAGCAGTTCAAGATACTGGAATTGCTGGGCTACAAGAGCTTCGTCGAAAAAAGCGCACACCTATCCTACGGGTTGGTTTCCCTGCCGGGGGGCAAGATGAGCTCGAGGCTGGGCAAAGTCGTGCTGCTGGATGACATGGTGGACGAGGCCGTGAAAAAAGTGAAGGAGAAGTTCAATGTCAAGGATGAGAATACAGCAAGTGCCATTGCCA
>CAYJRO010000193.1:0-1687 GCA_964372425.1 uncultured archaeon | reverse complement strand
CTGCATGTAAAGGTCTTCTATCTCATTTGCGGTCTTGTTCTCCAGGTTGGAATCGCTGTCTGCCTGGCTGGCGTCAAAAACCAAGTCTTTGCCCAAGAACGCGGCCAGAAGGGAGGCTTGGATGCTTTTCTCCTTGTCGCTGCCGGCATACACGCCTGTGCTGTTGGGGTAAAACAAATCATGAATGTCGTTGTAATTGGTTATCCTGTAAGTTATCTCCTCGAACGGGTTGCTGTCTGTCGAAACATCGCCCAGTGTGAAGATTATGTCAGGCTGGTAAAGACTTATGTAATGGACAAGTGGTTCGCCAAGTCTGTTTGAGACTATCGTGGGCTGCTTCAATGGCACCAAAGACAGGACCTTCTTCCAGTTATTATCTGTTATGAACAGCGGCCTGCTGTAAGGCTTGTGGGTGACAGCAAACACGGACGTGTAGTTGGTTGCAGTAAGGCTGTTGTATTTCAGATTGACGGTTATGTTATGCCTGCCTACAAGATTGTACGGTATGGATGTGGTCATGGTATAGGAGCCGTTGAGGCTGTTGTAAAATCCTTCTACGGCAAGGCTCTTGCTGTCTATAGACAGATGGAAGTTGCTGGCGGTCAGGTCTGACATTGAACTGTTGTCCTGTAAGGCTGTGAGGGAGATGTTAAATGTGGTGTTCAGATTTGTAGTGCGTGGTAGGTTGTTTAGAATTAGGGTTGTTTTTTGGAGGTCTTCTGTCACACCTAATAAATATGTGGGCTCTGGCATCACGAACTTCCTTATTCTTATCCAGTCCACCTGCTTGACCACATTGCTGTCTGTGCTGAGACTGCGTGCAACGTATGTTGCATATCTCATGCCTCCCGCTGGTATGTTTGCTGCATGTTCCACCTCCTGTACAGCATCCTGAATGTAGGCGGCCGTGCTGCTGTTCCATGTTATGCCTAATGTCTGATAAGAAAGGTAATTACAGTCAACATTGAAAGATGTGTTAGTAATGTTGAAATTCCTGGTGTGAAAACTGCATTTTTCTGACGGTACGGCATTGTCGTGGTGGATGGCTATATAGAGTCCATTGTTGTATATTTTGTCTTCGTCGTGCCAATCGTTAGAAATATCGGACGTGTTTCTGAAACGGCTACCTACCATAAAATCAGAGTCTGGAGTGGAAGATATGTAAGAACGTTCCTCGGCCATCAAGCCCATGCCCCCAGTGGGGGAAAATGTTGCATTGGAGTTTAGAAAACATCGGGTTTGGTTTGAGGTAACTGTGACCTGCCAGACGCCGCTGCTCATTAAAAACGAACATGCTCCAGAGCTTGATTCGGTCCACTGTGTGGTGTTTAGACTTGTGCCCAGAAAGTCGTCGTAAAGTTCGAATACTCTAGTGGGATCAGATTGTGAAACAGCTGTTGGATTGCTGAAGTAGGTGTATATTGTAGTTGTGCCTGAAGCCTGTGCCTGATTGGCTCTTATCCACACATATGCCCAGCTGCCATCTGACTTGCTTTCTATCCAATGCGGTAGTTCCATTTCGATGTTGTCCGCCGTACTTAGCCACGTGAATCTTATGTCCGAGAAGTCCGGTTTCATGCCCGTCTGATAAGTGAGATTTATGCCTATCTGATAGCCCGTTAATGTGCCGCCGTAAGAGTTGCCTATGGCTATCTGCTGCCTAGACTGCCAGGAGCTGTCCCACCAT
>CAYJRO010000192.1:0-1688 GCA_964372425.1 uncultured archaeon | reverse complement strand
TTGTGCCTCGTCGTCCATCAATATTTTCAGCAGAGTTCTTTCCTCGTATTTACCGGCCCTAGGATAAGTCATTATGGAAAATTCCCTTTCCTGGCCTATGAATCTATCTACCTTCTCAAAGAAAGCGTCTACCGCATCCGAAACCATATTTATTAAACTTGAAGTAAAAGTATTTAAATGATGAAATCCAGGAAGATAGCTCCTAAATCAGCAGTAATAGAAATCTTGAAACATGTCCTGTCTCGCAAACTGAAAGTGGAATCTCAGGATGAACTTGCCAGAATCGTTCTTAGGGAGCTAAGGAAAAGGAACAATGACTATGGGCTTGCACCGCTAAGGTTGAGGAGAATAGCTTTGTCTGTTCCTGAAATAGCAGTGAGGGCCAAGACAAAGAAATTCATGGGTCTCAAGGTCATAGAAAAGTGTCCTGTATGCGAGAGCGGCATCAAGCCGTTCAAGGTAAAGAACCTGATGAACAAGGAAATCACTGTAGGATACGAATGCGTTTCCTGTGGTTACCAGAGCGACTTGGAGGCTTTCATGCCTATGAAATATATTTTTGTGTGGAAAACGAAAACGCCGGAATAAGGCTAATCTTCGAGTATAAAATATTTTGCTCGGATTTTAATTTTCAATTAAACAATAATAATTTAGCTGGTTTTTATGGTCAAGACAACCGGTGCTGGTAAGAGACTTGATGAAGACCGTTAGGGCCGTGAAAGAGGACGCCAAGGTCAGGGGTCTCATGGGTTTTCTGAAAAGAGGCGGACCGGTGCTTCTTACAGTGGTTGACAAGGACAATGTCCTGACTGGTGTGGTCACGGAAGAGGATCTGATAAAACTTGTCAGAAAGGAATCCCCATCTCCGATAGCCGGCGACGTGTGGCTGGACAGCATAGAAAAGTCGCAAATGGACATGAAAATAAAGGACATCATGAGCAGAAAGGTGATAACCGTCTCTCCAAACGATACTGTCGACTCTACTCTTAAGATAATGAGCAACTACGGCATAAGGACACTTCCTGTTATGGCCTCTGACAACAAACTTCTAGGTGTAATCAGGATAAGGGATATTTTCGAGGAACTTTTGAAGGAAGGTTGACATGGCTGAAGTGGGTATAATCGATCTGGCACTGCTGCTTCTGGGAGCCAAGATTGGCGGAGCCATATTCAACAGGCTCAACCAGCCCAGTCTTGTAGGTGAGCTTATGGCAGGAATCATCCTTGGCTCATCCATGCTGGGCATAGTCAACCCGTCGCTGCTGGTGGACTCAATAAGCCAGCTGGGACTGATGTTCCTAGTACTACTAACTACACTAACAATAGACTGGAAAAAACTCGAGAGCAAGGTCGAGACTTTCTCCCTCATAGAGATGATGATGGGAGGCGCCATATTCGGAGCCACTTTTATTGTCGGCGGTCTTTTGGGATGGGGATTTTACATAAGTGTAGTGGTGGCTGTCGCGTTGATGCAGTCCAGCCTGGCAATAGCTTCCAGAACGCTTATCAACATAGGCAAATTCAACAGCATAGAAGGCGAAGCCGTGATGGGCCTGCAGGTGGTAGATGAGGTAGCGGCCATTCTAAGTGTGGCGGCACTGGCTAACTTCCTGCAAAGCTCTGTAGTTGGCATCGAACCTATAGTAAAGCTCTTGTTTATTGTCATCGGTTTCATAGTCGTCATAAGC
>CAYJRO010000191.1:1281-1705 GCA_964372425.1 uncultured archaeon | reverse complement strand
AGGATAGCAAGCCCCAGACCCCTTAATACAGTGAACAGCAGCAAGAAGCTTGCAACAGGCACTATCCAGTCTGCGTATCCCAGAACCTTGTTTCTTGAAAACACCGACCCAAAGCTTATCCTCACATGCACGAGCAGGACAGAAGCGAGCAGGCCCAAGGCAGTATACAGGTCTATAGTCCACCCGGCCGGGAAGACAGCCTGCGTCAAAGCAGCTGTGCCAAGGACTATTGGTACCTGAGTCACCACAATCGGCATCAGCACCAGTTCCCTCCTGTTCTTTCCCTTCGCGAAAATTACTGCAGACAAGATGGCAGGAGCCAGCAAGGAAGCGATAAGAATCGAATAGAAAACATTCCTCTGGGTGGGAGGCACTTCCATTTCCTGCGTCTGGCTATCTTCCATTGTAGGCATACCACGACTTT
>CAYJRO010000191.1:0-1271 GCA_964372425.1 uncultured archaeon | reverse complement strand
GCTAAAGCACATCAACGCCTTGCTGTTAAGTTCGTTCAAGTAACCCTCGTTGTCGCCTACGGCTATGATGGACAGCGATTCCACAGGACGTGTCGCAAGAGTATAGTCTATGGGCAGCTCCGAAAGCAGGGTGCCGTCAAGATGGTATTCGATGTTGCCGCTCAATACAGGCCTGCCGCCAGAGACAGCCGAGCCGAGATTGGCAATTGCCTTCTTCAGGTCAGCGCCGCTTTTGGCGGACACCGATACAGGGATGCTGAAAAAGAAGCTTCTTGACGCATCGTCGTAGCTCACGCCGCCGAAGCCGAAAACAGAGACAATGTCGTTGTTGTCCATGAAATGGACAGTCTGCTTGGCGGAAGAGTTGGTGACATTGGAAAAGCCTATCTTAAGGCCGTCGAGCACAACCGTCTCCCCCTCTTCGAAGACAGTGCCGTTCAGCCTCACTTCGCCATCGGAGAACTCGATGTCATGGGTGTTGTTTCCTAACCTCAGCCTTCCCATGCCGCCCTGCAGGCCGAGTTCTGTAACCACGCTTGCGCTGAAAACACAGGGCGCGAACAGGCCGTCCACATTCTGACCCAGACCTCCTGACACGACTACCGAACCGCCTTCTATCGAAATTTCAGCGTACTGGAGCCCCAATGATTCTGCCCTCAGCTGCAACACATCGGCGGCATCCCTGAGGTTCTTTTCCGTGAAATTGCCCACCAAGGAATAGAAGCTTCTTTTGCTACCGCCTATCTCTGGAGACATCCTTATGGAGCCTGACTCTGCCATGCCAACCTCCAGCCCGACGTCGCCATCGCCTATGGCCACGCAACCGCCCGGCCCGCCATTCACCACCATAGAGACATACTCGCCAGGACTGACGCCGCCTATTATATCGTCAAAGTCCCCGGCTGCAAGTATGTTCCCGCCGCTCGCCTGCGTTATTACGCTGCCCAAAAAGATGTCGTTGCATCTGGCATCTGGCCTGATGGCAGTCACGGTCACGCCCGCACCTGCCGAGAGCAATGGCGCAGAAAGCAGGAGCGCCGAGCCAAGCACCAGCACGAGCAGCACAAGCACTCTTACATCCTTGAGAACTTTCATAATCTTTTAATTAATGATTACAGCTATTTAAAACCAGACCCAGATTGTTAGTCATATCATAAGGCTAAACAGCCAAACGGGTGCTATTAGTATATCACTTCTCAGCTCAAGCGTGTCTTTGCTCAACACTATGCCGAATTTCGATCCGAACTTACTCAAGAAATCGTATATGACGG
>CAYJRO010000190.1:0-1726 GCA_964372425.1 uncultured archaeon | reverse complement strand
CTTAAAAATGTATCTGAACCAAGACTCTGCCTCCGGCTCAGGCCTTTTTATGACAAGGACGGAGCATTTTGACTCGGCTGCAATCTTTTCCTGCGGCCAGCCCAGCAGGGTTTCTTTCCTTACCCAGTCCTTGGACGGCCCCAGCGCTATCAGATCATACTTTCCCGACATGTCTACAACCACATTTTCCAGCGGCTGGCTCGTGTGTATTATCTTCGACATTGTCTTGGACTTGCACAGTGCCATCGTCTCCTTGTGAACAACCTTTGCTTTCTTGAACTTGTCGCCGTATACGTCGCTTTCAAGCACAGTAAGAAAATCTATATCGGCCTTGTAGAAGCGGGCTATGTCGTCTATCAGGCTTGTCCTTCTGGGATGGACCTCGCTTATCGGCGCCAGTATCCTTTTTATCTTGTCCATGTCGACAGGCTTTAACACCACCACGTCACACAACGACTTTCGCAATATTTTCCTCACCACGGCTTTTGTCTTTCCCGACCTGGGCCACGACAAGAAAACCACATCGCTCTTTGACGTCTCCGCAGCTTCCAGCAAGGCTTCTGATATGTGGTGTGATATGACTATCTTGGTCCTGACTGGTATTTTGAACCTTTTTCCAAGCCGTTCGGCCTCCTTCACGATTGGCTCCCTTTCCTTTATGAAATATTTGCCTGTCTCCAGGAAGACTTGGTACGGTACTTCTATGACGTTCGTCACGACTATCTCGCTCTTCTGGTTCTTGGCGACAGGCATCGCAATCTTCAGCATAGGCCCTATCTGGTCTTCTCTGGACACAGCTGCCAGCAGCCTGAATTCGTCCGGACTTTCCGCCCTCTCCTCCTTGCCCTTTTCCACGAGCTCTTTCTTCCTGGAATATGAGAAATATACCACTATTCCGGCGGCTATCCAGGCCAGAGCTATGTACCATGCTATTTGGCTGAAAGCAAAAATGTACACCGCTATTACAAGGTTGAACGCCACGCCAAGCACCGGAATGTACGGAAACAGCGGCATTTTGAAGCCGTATTTCAGCCGGCCGCCAAACTTCTTCCTTATTCTTATCTGCGCTATGTTTACCTGTATAAACAACAGCAGGAACATCACATCCGCCGACCCGGCAATATCTTCTATCGGCAACAATATCGTGAACATTATGATAAGCAGGCCAGATATCAAAAGCGAAACCGCTGGGGTCTTGGTCTTCGGGTTTATCCTGCCGAACACCTTGGGGAAATTGTAATCTCTGCCCATGGCATAGGACACCCTTGTGGACGAAAACACAGTAGCGTTCAGTGCCTGAGTGGCGGATATTATGCCGCCCAGCAATACAAGGAAAGCGCCGTACGGCACGAATGTGCCAACGGCTTCCACCAGACCACTTTCTCCATGCCTTCCCATGAACTCCCAGCTCTTTTCACCGTCGATCCTAGTCGCGGAAATAGACACGAAAGACATGAGGAAATAGACCACCGTTATGAGAATTATGGAAATGAATATGGCTCTGGGTATGTTTTTCTTCGGATTTTTGGCCTCATCGCCTGCCTGCGAGATTATCTCATACCCCTCAAAGGCTATGAAAGTCAGCCCCATGGCCACCAGAAAGGCGCCCGCGCCCTTAGGCAAGAAGTCAGAGTAATTTGCAGTCCAGTCCGGATTTCCAATCATCGAATACAGACCGAACAGAACTATGGCAGAAATTATTGCCAGCGTCACCCCTGTTATAACA
>CAYJRO010000189.1:0-1729 GCA_964372425.1 uncultured archaeon | reverse complement strand
AGTCCAGTAAAAGATATAACAGAATTCGGAAAACCGTATTTAGAATCATATAAAAAGCTCATGGAAAAATCAAAGCTTAGCCAGAGCGGCATAGCTTATGATAAAGACGAGCAGTTGTTGGAAGATTTAGAAAGATATGGCTATGTAAAAATATGTGACAGAAAATTGTTTAAAGGCGTGGGATATACTTTGACAGAAAGAGGTTTCAGATTTCTAGAATCCAAATGACAGCTTCTTTGAATCTGGAATTTAGGATTATATATTAATTAACGTTTACTACGCTGTTTATGTCTTCTAGAACCGCGTTTCGAAGCTCCCCTGCCGCTCCCATGGTGCATCTCGTTCCTTCTGGGGTCGTAGACAAGCATGTTCCTGTCATGCTGCATGTAAGCGTCCCTCAGGTTCTTGTCTTTTGAAAAATCGACCAGTCCTCTGGCAATGCACATCCTGACAGCTTCTGCCTGGCCCACTATGCCGCCGCTTGCCACATTCACATCGATGTCCATGCTGTTTGCCGCATCGCCGGCCATAACAATAGGCTCCTTTATCCACATCCTTAGATACTCGTTGCCCCAGCTTTCAAGAGGCATGGAATTTATGGTCACATGCCCTTTACCCGGATTAATTTTGGCCCTCGCCACAGCCAGCCTTCTTTTGCCGGTTATTGTCCCCTCGGCCTGTTTTTCCTTCTTGGGCTCTTTCTTCTTCACCATTTCTTATCAGCTCCTATGGACACGGAAAGGTCGCTTAATGTTATGGATTTGGCAGGGATATCGGACGCGTCAAAATCTTCCATTTTTTCTATCTTCCTTCCTTTGAGTTCTTCTGGCAGGCCTATAAACACCCTGAGGTTCCTGAAAGCCTTCCTCCCGCTTGTTCTGTCCCATGGAAGCATCCCCCTTACAGTCCTTCTGAAGATGCCGTCCGGATACTTTGGGAAGAAGGGGCCGTGAAAAACATCGCCGCGGCTTCTCTTTTCCATATATGCCTTTTGAATCATCTTCGGATTCCCTGATATGACAGTCTTTTCGCAGTTTACTACAATGACTTTCTCCCCGCCCAACAGGTCCTTGGCTATTTTAGAACACAATCTTCCCAATACCTGGTTTTCAGCATCGTATATCTTCATCATTCACACCATTATCCTGACGTTGCCGCCTTTCGGGTTGGCAGCCATAAGCTCCTCTATGGTCATCATCTTGCTTTTTGATTCTGCTATCTTCTTGGCAGCGCCCTGCGAAAACCTCCAGGCAGCCACTGTCACAGGTTTTTCCAGATCGCCGTTGGACAAGACCACTCCTGGTACGACGACTGTTTCCTTGTCTTTCGCATGCCTGCCGATATCGGAAAGATTGACCTCTACTCTCTGTCTGCTAGGCTTTTCCAGTTTTTTAGCCAAGGTCCTCCATATGGGAGCATTTTCCTCCCTGGCCTTCTTTTTCAAGTCTGCGACCAAAGTCTCTAAATATTGGTTGGTCGGTCCTGTTCTCGGCATTATACTCACTTTATAGTATTGAAATAGTGTTTTATATCTTTAAATTATTAAACGTTGCTAAGTATACTTATGCCTGAAGGCAACCCGTTTACTTTGCTGGCTAAATCTTATAGGGAAGGTAGGTTTGACGAGTGTCTGGACATAATCACGAACATTTACGTATACCTAACTAGGAGAACGCCACCGCGTTCCCTGCGACAGCAGTGGAAAGATGCTTTGTACCATACTACTGAG
>CAYJRO010000188.1:0-1752 GCA_964372425.1 uncultured archaeon | reverse complement strand
CGTATCGGAAACAGTCTATATAGAACTTGAAGTCGTCAGGATTCAGTTCTTTGGACTTGATCTGTTTTATCAGCAGTTCTGGCAAGTGTATCCTCTGCGTTCCGGAAGAAATCTCCAGGCCCTCGTAGATGAGGTCGAACGCCCTGCATATCTTCGGGTTGTCCTCGTGGGGCATCGCATAGAAAGCCTTGATTTCCGTCGGCCATTCCTTCATGAAGAACGCCTTGCCTGCAAGTCCCGCCAGCTTCTGTTCCTGAAGTTTCGAGAAGTCCTGGCCATACTCGATGCCCTCGCCAGCTTTTTTAAGCATGTTAATAGCTTCCTTGTATGTCACCCTTTTCAACGGCAGCTTCGGTATCTCAAGCCTCCTATCCAAAATCTCAAGCTCCTTTACGCAGTTCTTGCTGACCTGCTCGATTATGTAGACAAAGCATTCTTCCAGAACATTCATTGCATCCTCCTCTGATTCCACAAAGCCTATCTCCACGTCCATCTGCCTTATCTCGTTTATGTGTGTGGGTTTGTTGAACTTCTCGGCCCTGAACACAGGAGTGATGCAGAAGACCTTCCCGAAGGACATCGCTCCCATCTGCTTGTACAGCTGCGGGGACTGCGCCAGATAGGCCTGGTTCTCAAAATAAGGTATCTTGAAAAGCTCGGCTCCGCCCTCGCTGGCGCTGGCTATTATGCACGGTGGCTGCATCTCCACAAAACCTTTTTCTATCAAATGCTCCCTGAAAGCCCTGATTATCCAGTTCTGTATCTTGAAGATGGCTATGGTCTTCCTGTTTCTGAAATCCAGGAATCTCCAGTCGAGCCTTGTCTCCAAATCCGCCGGCGTCTTGCCACTTGGATCCAAGGGAAGTACAGCCTCGGACAAGCCAGCTATTTCTATGTTTTTAGGTATGATTTCCTTCCCAGCTTTTGCTTCTTTGCTCTCCCTGAGTTCACCTTCAATGATTACAGCCGACTGCCTTGTTATCCTGTCTATGGAATCGAAAAGCTCCTTGCTGACATCCGCTTGCTTGACGACCACCTGGAAGTCCTCGTCTGCAGTGTGCAGCTTTATGAACTTTATCTTTCCTATGTTCCTTATGTCCTCTACCCAGCCGTGGAATTTCATGTCTAACAAATAAAATTATGGACGCTATAAACTAAAAAGCAATTTTTAATCAAAATCTGTGTAACTGTTGAATATGCTAAGTTCTTGCATCATAGATCTACAGTCTATTGTAGGGTCATAGTCATCCGGAAGCTTCACGTTTTCTACCGAAGACTTGAGAAATACCCTGAAAAACTGGTCTCTTAGATGGTAGTCGGTTTTGACATTTAATGAACGGAGATTCCTGTCCAGCGCATCATAAATCCGCCTGCCGGCTCTATCGAAATCCGTAAGTATTACGACCTCGTCAAACACCCCGCTTATTTTGTATGCTAGAGTTTCTGCATTCCTAGAAGCTGAATTGTACACGAATATCCTGTCCTTTTTAATTCCAAGCACTTCTACGAGAGCCTTCTCGTCTCTAATACCCTCTACGATTATAGCTATGTTACCATCATTAAGGCTACTCACAACACGGTCAACGTCTTTCTGGTACTTCATGACGTTCACCCCTCAGTTTCCTATAAAAGTCTACTATCCTGCTCCTATACAGGTTTGGACTATCAGTCTGTCTGAGAGAATTTATCATATTTATGGCTTTAGGCACCTCAGCTATGTAGTCCTTCATCACTCTTCGCTCCACATAAACA
>CAYJRO010000187.1:0-1807 GCA_964372425.1 uncultured archaeon | reverse complement strand
TTTTGATGATAAGGAAAACGCGGTCTGTAGTTGACGATCATGTTTATGATAAGTACAGCGATCTTGTAGACACCGACTTTCCTGAGAACCAGCAAAACCGCGTGATCAATATCCTGGAGTCAATGGGATATGAAGGAACAATAATACACTCCGGAAAGCTGGATAGCTTGGGTTTCAGAGGATGCAAGTTCCGAAAGCTTGACTCTTTTGAAATCAGGCCCCAAGTCCCGGAAACTGTGGAGGAGGCCGTTGCTAAAAAGGACCAGGCTTACGAAGTTTTGCAGAAACTGAAACAAGAAGAAAAGGGTTGACAAATCCAATGAAAGGAGGGAGGTGAAAAAAGGGCATACTATGACAGAGTCATAGTCCAACCTGATTTTATGGACAAGAACAAACAAAGCCAGAAGAAGAAGCTCAGAAGGCCGGTAAGGGACGTGGAGCTGGACGAAGAGCCTGATGAACTTCCGGACCCGAAGCAGGCACAGAAGGAGGCTCAGGAAGAAAATCCAGAAGGCGACTCTGCCTGAATTCCTCAGGCACTTCCGCAAACGTCAATTCTTGAAAACCAAAAACATAGGAAAACGAAAGGAGTCGTATGTTGACTGAGAAGGACAAGGAAGAGATTCTTGACTATATAGAATGCTTCAGGACCCGCCTGGATCTCCCACCAAAAAGCCAGACAGCCGCAAGGTTTGCTTTCCAGGCCCTTGCATCTGGCATACACAGGATCGAAATTGGGATGCTGTATTTTCAGGATCTTCTGGACGGGCCCGCAGGGAAAATAACAAAAGTCAGCGAGTCCTACAAAAAATACTTGAATGACCCCGAATTCAAGGAAACAGTCCTAAGAACCCTCAACGAGTTCAAGGACGAATCCCTTTCATTCCTGGTAGGACAGGGGTATTCAAAGGACTTTCTGACAAAGGCAAACGTAATCGCAATGGGAACCGAAAAGTAAACTGGCACAGACCAGTTTGCTGAAAGGGAATTTTAACTAAAAGGGAGCGAAACAAAGGGGGCTCCCAAAAGGGGCCGAGGAGGGAATATGACGGTACAACCCAGCACAGCACAATCACATGCGTTCTCGCAGAAATGCTCTTGCGGGGGCCTGGTGTGCAGCGTGCAGGTATTCCACAAGTCTCACTACAGGATACTTGGGGAATGCATCTCATGCAAGAAAATCCAGCACAGGACAATCAGGGGACAGAACATCTCCCTGACTGTACTGGAAGATTCTTGCAAGGGACTGAAGCTGGTCCGTCTTGAGGACGTCGTCGAGAAATTCCTTGAATCTCTCGAGGCGCTGGACAAATAACCACCATGAGGTGGGCTGCTCATCTGATTTTCTAAAAAGAAAGGAGGAACTGTGTACTTCATATTCACACTCTTAAGAGATCCAGTATTCAGGAAGCTTTTTCTTTGGCCAAATGTTATAAGACCAATGCTTCCTTGGGTTGTGGGCTGCTTCCTCTGCTTATTCGTTCTGCTTAGCCTACTGCATCTTATCGGCCTTTTTGAGACTTTGTGGCTGACAAGAATATCCATTGCAGCCATCATCTCAGCAGTATACTTCTTTGTTCTGCTGTTAATCTGGAGACCATCAGAGGAATTGTTCAAAGCGTTTTTGGCAGAGTCGGAAGCATATCTACAAGAACTAAGAGCAGCGACAATAGGCGCAAAGGTAGAAGCTCAGATATATGAGGAAGAGGTAAAAAGGCTCGACAGAGAAATCCAGCACATTGAAAAGATGGCTGTGGAAAAAGCGGCTCGAACAGTTTTTCGGCGGCGTTCTTTTAAGGAACTAAAG
>CAYJRO010000186.1:0-1851 GCA_964372425.1 uncultured archaeon | reverse complement strand
GACGCTAGGATAATTGTATAAATTCACAGATAATCAATCATCCCTGTAATTGCCTTCCATCTCTTATGTGATAAATAAGCTATCATATGGTAAACTTTTTAAGTGTTGCGTGGTTCGATGGCAGCAGAGCTTCTGTATCTACTTGTGGTTGTCTTACTGGCAGTTGTCTTCTACCTAATTTACAAAAACAGGGAATGGAAAGTCAAATTCGAGCAACGTTTAAAGGACTGGGTGTCATCGGAGGAGAAGCGCATAAGGGAGGATGCCATAGGCAGGAGTGCCAGGACTCTGTCTGGTAAGGCTCTGGAAAAGCTGATACCATTTTTAGATAGGTTCAAGCACGACCCTCACGATGTCAAGTGGCTAGGAGACCCGATAGAGCTGGTAGTCTTCGACGGCTATTCTGAAGGCAATCCCAACAAGATAACTTTTGTCGAGATAAAATCCGGTGAAAGCAGAATATCCTCCAAGCAGAAGAAGATCAAGGATTTGGTGTCGAAAAAGAAGGTCGGGTGGGAGGAATTCAGGATTTGAAATAATAGGCTCATCGGCAGGCGACATCAGGACAAATGTCTTGGGCAACATGGCACTTGGACCTTCCGCCTGTCTTACCTGATAATTATTAGCACCGCAAATTATTTAAAGCTTTCTATTTTCACTACTTTAAGGTAACATAAGTTTTGTGTGTGATTAGATAATTTATGCTGGGTGCAAATGATAAGTGGTTGGTTGATGAAGCTGGAATACTATGAAAAAGTAATTTCGATAGAAAATGAGCAGAATCTAGACAGCTTGAAGAAGCCGGCAGTGGCTTTCTACAGCCCAGAAAAAATTGTTTTGAGCATTTTGGCTTTGGACTTGGTAAGGGAAGACATAAAATCCCTATTGCAAAAGGGGATAGGCTTGGAAATATACAGGACTTACGGCAGGTTAGTACTCCAATTCGATAAGACGAATCCTTACTTTTCCGAATATCACAACGGCGACGGTATACAGATGCTCAGGGAAGGCATAAATGAGCTGAACTCAGACGGCTTCTATCTTTCCAGATGTCTGAGAAAACTAGGACTTGCAAGAAGATTGTTAAAGGGTCTGAGATAATAAATTGGCGATATTTTACATAAATGTGGCTAATACTAACCGTTAATTGTGAAAGAGAAGGTGTCCGGCACTTATCAGGGAAAATGCGACCTGTGTAGCAACGTGGACTTAGTTTTTACTATAGGCGACGAGGAGAGCAAAAAGGTGGTTACCATCTGTAAGAGTTGCGTCGACAAGAATGCCGGTAAAACTATAGATGACATGATTGATGAGCATGGCGTAGTCGATGAAACTCCTTTCCAGCCGGGGGTTAAGATAGAAGGTAAGGGTGCTGCCGGCTAAGTCTATGCAGTAACCGAAAGGCATTCACGTAGGATAAACAAGATAAAGAATCTGAAAAGGAAGTACTGACCGAAATAAGTACTTGCTACCATCTGTGGGCAAATTCATTTTCTTTTGAGTTTTCTATAAAGTGCGATTAGGGGACCAACTAGAATCATTGGGACTGCTATTGCGCTTATCCATCCCAAAGTATTTAGAGCTTCCTGTTCTAGACCTGCTGTATATGAAAATAATGGAAAGGCGTATAGTGATGCGCCAAGGCTACCATAGTATAATGTGAATTCCGACAAATCTATGCTATAATCAGATTTGCTATTGGTCGTGATTTTAAAATGTGTATAGCTATCTGGATATTATGAGTGTAAACTAAAAATTGAATACAGACCAGAAAGAAGTTTTGCTTTAATAAACCGTGTAAACGAATTAAACCTACCGGTATACACACCTTTCGGCGAAACTTCTTTGCAA
>CAYJRO010000185.1:0-1876 GCA_964372425.1 uncultured archaeon | reverse complement strand
AAGCAGTTATGTTTCTGTTGGGTTTGGGCAGATTTCGGGTTATATCCGCAATTCCTTATGAACATTATAGGTCCTTATTCGAGCAGCCTAGCGTTCCTGAGGTAGATATTGTTGTTCCCGCCTTTTGTAGTCGCAGTATTTGCCTTCGTGCTAGTCATAGCCTCTTTTTCTGAAAGGATGAAGAAACTGATGCCCCACATTGCACTGATGGGGCTGTTCTTCACGACTTTCCTAGTGGCCTACCAGCTGATGCTGCCGTCGTACGACTTCTTCAGGATTTTTGTGGTCGACAGCCTCTCCCTGGTGTTCGACTTGGTCTTCTTGGCCGTCTCTATCCTGATTGTCATCAACTCTCTGCATTCACACAAGACATCGCTCACATACTACGCCTCCATCCTGCTGGCCAATGCTGGCATGATGATGATAGGACACTCTGTCGATTTCATCTCGCTCTTCATCGGCCTTGAGCTCACATCCATAGCATTCTACCCGCTGATTCTTTCGGAAAGGAACAAGCGGGGAATGGAAGCAGCTACCAAGTTCTTCGTAGTCAGTATCTTCTCAGCCGGAGCAATATTGTTCGGCCTGTCTTTCCTGTACGGGGCTACTGGAAGTTCCAGCTTCAGCTCGATAACTTTTGCCAACCTGTCGCCCATCCTGTTCCTGGGGCTGGCGTTCATCATTGCGGGATTCGCGTTCAAGATAGGAGCATTTCCCTTCAACCTCTGGGTGCCGGATGTGTATGAAGGAGCACCGGCCAACATAACTGGTCTGCTTGCGGCCGCTTCGAAGAAAGCGGGATTTGCAGTTTTGTTCAGGTTCTTCTTTTTCCTCATGCCGTTATTCAAATTCTACTGGATATGGACTTTCGCGCTGATGGCATTTGTTACAATGAGCCTGGGAAACATCATAGCTCTAGCTCAGAAGAACGTCAAGAGGCTGATAGCATATTCTACCATAGGCCAGGTGGGATACATCCTGATAGCCATGGCTGTCCCTACAACCGCAGGCATAGCGGCAGGCCTTCTGCAGGTGATAACACATGCAGTCGGAGTGGCAGTAGCGTTGATTATAGTCTCCCTGTTAGAGTCAAGGGGAATATTCAACATCGAAGACTATGACGGGATAGGCATGAAATATCCTTTGATAGGAGTAGGGATGCTTGTAGCCTTTGCTTCTCTTGCAGGAATACCGCCGTTAGCAGGCTTCTTCAGCAAGTTCTACCTGTTCTATGCTGCCGTTGACGGCGGATTCTGGTGGCTTGCCCTAGCTGCTGTAGTGTATGCAATAGTTTCTGTTTATTATTATTTCAGGGTGCTTAGGAGGATGTTCGTCGAGAAAAGTAAGGCCACCATCAGCATGCCGTTGAACGTGAAGATACCTATAGCGTTGTCGATAGTCTTCCTGGTGGCTTTCGCCGTGTTCGCCGAGCCCATCTTCAGGTTCTTGATAGATTTGGCTGGAAGCATAGTGTGAATTTAATCAATTTACATCAGACTTAGAAAATATGCAGACCCGTAGTATCCTGAAAATGCCAGAATATAACTGAAGATAAGCTTTCCTATAAGCGTGGCCAGCAGGAACCTTTTGACATCGTATCTTATAGTCCCGCAGAACATGCCTACTATGTCGTCCGGCAGTGGTGTGGCGGCAAAAACTACAATTACCAAAAATCCCCACTTGCTGTCGAAAAGCCTTTTCAGTATCACATACCACTTTTTCCTTATCTTGAAGCCCTTTCCTTTTCTGATTTTTATACCCACAAACCTGAGGAAAGTTCCCAGGCCGTATCCTACAACTTCCCCCGCAGTAGACCCCAAGCCGCCCAACAACCCTACTAAAAATGGATTCAGCACAGCACCTGTCATCAAGATTA
>CAYJRO010000184.1:0-1887 GCA_964372425.1 uncultured archaeon | reverse complement strand
CGATGGCACAGGGCATCTACTGGACGAACGAGATCTATAACGCTAGCGTCCAGATAGGTCCCGAAGAAACAGCGGCACCAGCTCTTCCAGACCTGTCCATCGTAGACGTAAAGCCAGTCCAGGTAATCTTTGATGCCGACATCAACGGCGACGGGAGGATTGACTTGGTCGAAGGGAAGGAGACCGCTGTCCTTGTTTTCGTCAACGGCACCAACCTGCAGTCGATACCGTCAAATGCCAGTATCACACTTAAAATCACGATAGACGGAAGGGAAATATCATCAAAAGAGTTCAATAGCACCCACCTAGCAAACGCGATATCTCTAGCCTCCCAAGGGAAGAACTTCATAGGGAGCATTGACGCCTCCCTGCTACCAAAATTCTTCCCCTCCATGTCAGAGGTGGGTAATAGGACAATCGTAGCCAATTTAAGTATAAGCGGCATCCAGGACGCCAATGCTTCAGACAATGTGAATATATCTAAAGTCAGTATAAAAGATACGGAAAGCTTCCATCTTGTCTATTTACCGGTTTCTGGGCCAAGGGGAGGCGGTGGGGGTTATGGTCCCTTGGATATGACTTTTTATGAGCAGACCGTGAGCAACAGCGGAACTTTCATAAATGTCACATATCCCTTGGCGGCAGATGAATTCATAAATGAGATAAACAGGACGCCGTTTTTCGGGGATCCACGGAAATGTCTACTAGGTGAATTCCTTTGCTTTGGGATAAATCAGGATATGATAGATATCTTCAATCTGGGCAGGCTCGCCACAAATGGCGCAGCTGATGTCTCCATCGGCGTGGTGCCTTTTGGTTACTTTGGTTATCATAGATTGGGCAACGACACGCTTGGATTAAGACTTGGAAGAGACCAAATTAAAGCTGTGCTGGCAGTAGAAGGTGCATGGACAGCGGCTGCCCATGAGGTCGGGCATCTTAAGGGCCTGCCGGTAAACTCCGGGATTTGTCTGCTTCCATTCCCACCACATATATGCGAAGAATATGAAAATCCATCTACTCCAGACGGCAGACTGGCTCCAGGCTTCCGTGTCGACGAAAACAGACTAGTAACCAATGCCACATGCTTCATGGGAACCGCAACGACAAGAAGAAGCTTCTTGGACATAAACGAGAGGGAAAGGCTAATAGACAAAGAGGATTACGAAGCTCTATTTAAGAAGTTTTTAACCGTCCCAAATGACCCCGAAGTCCTGCTGGTAAATGGCATATTGTTCAAAAACGGCACCCTCGAGCTGGGGAGATGGTACAGGCTGCCATCAGGAGTGGTCGATGAGCTTGAATCGGGAAACTTCTCCATAGAGGCGATAGACGCAGAGAACAAGACCATAAGCAACACATCCTTTGACATGCCGTTTGAGATGACGATAGACCCTATAGGGGTTATTGAAACAAACATAACCGGCTTCGCTTTTGCCATACCTTTCCCAGATAATACGACCATAATAAGGATTAAGGAGAACAACGTCACACTGACGGAGACGAGCCCCGCATCAAAGCTCCTGAGAGACGCTATTCTGCTGCTTCCCGACAGAGCGTTTACGCATGGCACCGAAGAAAGGAGAAAGGCACTTCTGGAAAAGATTGGCGCTTTTGAGGGCATGTTAATGAAAGGAAACGTCGGGCCAGCAAGGAACAAGCTGAAGCTAGACATAAGAGACAAACTAGAGAAATGGCTTGTGGATTTCGAAAAGGACAGTCCTCTCCAGTTATCGAAGCAGGAAATACTGAATCTAATAGACTCTTTGCTTGAAAGGTTGGGTGAGAAAAAAGGCGGGGGTAAAATAATTACAGCCTCCTTTTTCTATGTTCCTCCTATAACCGGATTTAAGGAATGGGAACACGATTTGTCACAACCTGGGGAAT
>CAYJRO010000183.1:0-1888 GCA_964372425.1 uncultured archaeon | reverse complement strand
ATTAAAAACAAGCCAGAGTTTGTTAGCCCATATCAGGAGTAAATGATCCGGAATCAGATGTCTTGATGGTATAGTGTAACCTTCCCATTGCTTTTAACTGCTAACATCCTACCCAACATCGAGTTGCGTAGCCTGTAAACCAAGTTTTCTTTTAGATTTTCTGTACTAATAATTATTTCTTCATTGTCCAAATCGCCACCTTTAGTTTCAATCACCCCCTCGTTGTTCAAGTCCCCCAAGTACCAATCTTCACTAAAATAACTTCTAGAATGAAACCCACGAATCGGTATTCTCCATTTATTCTCGTGTTCATACGCCTCGTCCAAAGCCCTTTGAAATCTTATCTTGAGCTTTTCAATCAAACCCAACTTGTTTCTCAAATAAACCGTTTGTCCACGTCTAACTAAACTTCGTTCCCCATCTTTGTAATTAAAAGTGTAAGTCATACCTTCCCGTAAACCGTTTACATCGAAAACTACTTCCTCATCATAGACCGTTACAGGACTTCTGTTAGACATATTATCACTTAACTATTGTTGACTCTAAATCTATAAAAGCTTTCAAAAAAACGTCTAATTAATAACACCGTTATATTTATAAGCACCCAGATACAATTAATTAAAAGCATGAAAGCGAAAGTCTTCTGCGAGAACATCTTCAACGACATACTTCCAGCAGTGAGGGCGATAGTAGCCGACAACCTGATGAACAAGCACGGTTTCAACCAGCTGGAGGCGTCTGAAAAGCTCGGCCTGACCCAGCCCGCCGTCTCCCAGTACAGGAACGGCCTCAGGGGCAAGGACATAAGCAGGATACTGTCAAACAAAGGCATGGCGGAATATGTCGATTTCCTGTCCGAAGAAGTGGCCAGCGGAGAGTCCGACCTCAACCTGAAGGTGTGCGAGATATGCAGCAGGAGCAGGCAGGGGGGAATATTCACGAAAGAAGAGCTGAATCCGTTCATATGCCTGCTGGAACTGGCGGGGGTTAAGAAGCAAAATGGCTAACAAACTAGAGATAAAAGACCTGCATGTGACAGTGGAAGGTAAGAAGATACTCAACGGTATAAACTTGGAAGTCAACGGGGGGGAAGTCCATGCCCTGATGGGGCCGAACGGCAGCGGCAAGACGACATTGGGCAATGTGATAATGGGGCATCCAAAATACAAGGTTGAGAGCGGCCAGATACTTTTCAACGGGCAGGACGTGCTGAGACTCAAGCCTAACGACAGGGCAAAATTAGGCCTGTTCCTTGCGTTCCAGCATCCCATAGAGATACCCGGTGTGAGGATATTCAATTTTCTGAAAAACTCTTTGCAGAGCGTTACAGGAAGTCCTGTGGATTTTGACAGCTTCGAAAAAGAGATGCTGGAAAGGTCAAAGACGCTGGACATTGACGAGTCATTCTTGGACAGATACCTGAACGACGGCTTCTCCGGCGGCGAGAAGAAAAGATGCGAAGTGTTGCAGATGCTCATGCTCAAGCCAAAGATGGCTGTATTGGACGAGACCGATTCGGGCTTGGACGTGGACGCATTGAAGACAATCTCGGAAGGAATAAACCAGCTTTCAGGTTCGGCCGGCGTGCTTCTCATAACCCACTATGAAAGGATACTCAAGTACGTAAAGCCACATTTCGTCCATATCATCATCGACGGCAAGATAGCAAAGTCGGGCGACTCCAGTCTTGTTTCCACCGTGGAGCAGAAAGGCTACGACTGGTTCAGGAGCAATGGTGTTAACTGATGGTGCAGCAGCAGTTCGAGCTGGACTATAGCAAGTACGACTTCAAGAACCCCACAGACTATGCGATACAGTTTTCCAAAGGCCTGTCGGAGAAAGTGATCGAGGATATTCTGCGTTCCGTTCAGGAGCAGAAGGCTCTGGA
>CAYJRO010000182.1:0-1891 GCA_964372425.1 uncultured archaeon | reverse complement strand
GGTCGCCTGAGGTCGAAGGCAAGTCGCCCAACAAGCACAACATGTTCGTGTTCAAGGTGGAGCCTCTGGAAGAGGGAGTTTACAGGGGAATGATGGAGGGACCTGTACAGAGCTCTGGGGACGTCAAGTCGAAGAACATACCGCTTTTCAAGAAACTTGCGGAACTGGGAATGGATTATGACGAGGCGAAGACCATGATAACCATGCATAACAGGAACGTGCTGATGGACCAGACAAAGGGAGTGCAGTTCATGAACGAAGCGATGGAGATGGTAAAGGACGCTTTCAACGAAGTCTGCGAAGACGGGCCGCTTGCGAGGGATCCCATAACAGGCGTGAAGGTCAGGTTGATAGATGCGGAGCTTCATGAGGATCCGGTGCACAGGGGGCCCGGGCAGATAATGCCGGTTGTCAGGTGGGTGATAAGGCAGGCGATGCTCAGAGCCAATGCTACGATGCTGGAGCCGAAGCAAGTGATAAGGATAGACATACCTACCGAATTGTTGGGCGAAGTCATACGCGAAGTAGAAGGAAGGAGGGGGCAGATACTTGACATGAAAGAGGAAAGGGGAGCCAACATGGTCATAGCGAAGGTTCCTGTGAGCGATATGTTCGGTTTTGATGCGAGCCTGAAGTCTGCCACCAGCGGGCGCGGGTTCTACAGTCTGATAGAGATCGTCTTCGAGAAGCTGCCGCAGGAGCTTAGGGATCAGGTAATAATGGGCATAAGGAAGAGGAAAGGCCTGCCAGAGGACATACCAAAGCCTGAGGCAGGATGAAATTCTGAAAGGATTTAAAGATTGCCGAAGCATTGTTATTTATGAGTTTTGAACTATCAGACTACAGCAGTGAAGACAGGGAAGAATCTGTTTTAAGGGCGGAATTCGAGACCACATATGGGACATGGGAATTAAGAAGCATAAGTCTTCACCATACCAAGCCGACTACGAGTCCCGTTATCACGTACCAAGGCAAAAACATGTACATGGAAGGTGCGGAGATAGGTAATGTTGAGAATCCGGAATCCTACCCCCAACCGCATCCGGGAATTTCCATACTCCAGATTAAAAAATACGGCGATAGGAAATACAGAGTCTTTATTGAAAGAATCTATACAAATGATGCATTTTTGCTGGGCTTCGAAAACAATCTAAGGCTGGTTTCAAATGAGGTAGTTCCACAAAAGGGGGAGGAAGTGCCTGCAGAATACAAGAAATTTTTCCTGGCGTCGGATTTCACAGCAATAACCAGCGATTATAGAGAGCTGACAAATGCGGTTTCGGCGTTCAAGATGGTGGATTCAGACACTTTCTACCAGATGATTAGGGAATTGGAAGATGTGGCTGAATATACCATCGATATTTTCGAGACTGAGGAAGGGTCTTATGATTTTGAAGCTGTGGCATTTGAATATAAGGCTAGTGGGGGAAGCCGTCATCTTGTTTTTAGAAAGCAATCTAAGCAAGATTGAACACGACTTGCAATTTGTGTCCTAGAACAGCAGTTCTTCTAATATATGCCTCTACAAACAACACAACAAAAACAAAATATTTAAATACCTTTCGATATAATAAATTAAGATACAGTTATGGCAGCGAAACCGCACTTGAACATAATAACGGCAGGTCACGTAGACCACGGCAAGTCTACCCTATTCGGAAGACTGTTGTTCGAGTCAGGTGCCGTAAGGGAGGAAGAGCTAAAGAAGCTGAAAGCTGAGGCTACAGAGTACAGGATAGAAGGTGCTGAGCTCGCTTACATCGCCGACACCATAAAGGAGGAAAGGGTGAGAGGGATGACGATTGACGTCAGCCACAGGCCGTTCGAGACAAACAAGTTCTATTTCACTGTTATCGATGTTCCGGGACACAGGGACTTTGTCAAGAACATG
>CAYJRO010000181.1:0-1907 GCA_964372425.1 uncultured archaeon | reverse complement strand
GCAGAATGTACATAACGCTTACAGAGCAATACAAAGCGATATCGTTTATGGAAAAACAGCTGCTTGTGAAAGAAATTATAGAAAAGGCAATTCCTTTCATTGAAGGAATAGGCATGATTTTCGGAAGTTATGCCAATGGGACGGCAACCAAAGGCTCCGACCTAGATGTTTTTGTAGCCGGAGAGTGCGACAACGAGAAAATAAATAATATATCAGATACGTACGGTATTGAGATAAGCGTGAAATGTTATCCGCTTGAAACGTTCGAAAAAAATCATGCCGACGACTTTTTATTAAAAGAGATATTAATAAACCATGTGGTGTTTTTGAATTCGGAGCAGTTTATAAGGATGGTGTTTGAAAACGGATAAAATCAGCTGGTGTGCTAGAAAGAAAGGTGGCTTAAGATTGGTCGAACCCAATTCTAATCTAGCTGAAGCATACATAAAGAAAGCGGAGGAAGCGCTGGAATCCCTGAGAGTAAACGTAATCAAGGACTGGAGAATATCAACAGCCTACTATTCAGCTTATTTCTCTATTTATGCCCTGCTTATCAAAACTGGTATAAAGTGCGAAATTCATTCGTGCACCATAGAATTCGCGAAGCGTTTTCTTAAAGAATATTTCACCGAAGAAGAGCTGAATTTCATCGAAGATTCCCTAAAAGCCAGAATAAATTCCCAGTACTATGTTGACCTAACCGTTCCAGATTTACAATATAACAATATGGTCGGCCGTGCACCAGAATTCCTTGTCAAATGCAAATCCGTCTTGTCAAAGCTGAATGAGAACAAGATACGTGAAATAAGAAAGAAGTTCCAGAAGGCGCGAAGACCTGCTCCGGGGCGGGTTAAAGGCTAATCGTTATGAAAGACAAAACACCGCTGATAAAAGTTGGAAAGTCGCAGATATACAAGCCCAACGCCGAAACCCCGATAGTGCAGAAGCTGATGGAAATCGACAAAAAATTGGCTCTCGTGTCTATTGGAGAAATAGAAGAACAATACGATAATCAAACGCCCGAGCATGGCACAGCCGAGTCGGAAAATATGGCTGTGAAAGCCTAGATCTCATGTACCGAAACCTACAGCATCACGACGTTCTTCAGGTCGGCAAAATGCCTGTCCTTGGTGACGATGTCCAGGCCGCTTACGACGGAGGTAGCAACAATTACGGAGTCTATCATGCCCCACCTCTTGGCGTGCTTCTTCTTCACATGGTTCAAGGCTCCCGCCAATTCGGCTATCTGACGATCGACATCGATAACAACCGAATTTTCCTTCACAAAGTCTACCATGGGGGCGAATTCCACGTTTTTCCTCGAAGCTATCTCCGCTATTTCCGCGATTGAAACAGAGCTTGTGAATATCCTATACTCGTGCATGATTTTCTTTGCCTTTCTGCCCATTTCCGTGTCACCGAACAATTCTATCCAGGCCGAAGTGTCAAAAAGCATTTTTAAAACCTGTCCTTGCGCTCCCTCTCAAAAGGCCCTAGCCGACCCTTTGTCATCTTGACTATCTCGGCCAGCGCCTCGTCGAAATTCCTCCTCTTGATTATCACCACTTCCACGTCTTCACCTACCTTTATGTTCTCTTCCTTAGCTACTTCCCTGGGTATCAGCAGCCCCATGGAAGTCCCGACCATCCTTACTTTTGACCCGAACTTCTGCGTCATAATAATATATTATAATAACTACTATTTAATGCTTTGGTAAACTTTTTATTTAAAACCGCAGCAACTAATTATTCATGGTGATGGTTTTGATAATATTCGGGCCTCCTGCTGCCGGAAAGGGTACTCAGTCAAAGCTGATTTCAGCCCACTACAACGTGCCACACATATCCACGGGCGACCTTTTCAGGGCCATGATGAGGGAGCCGGAAAGGGTATCCTACATACCGGCC
>CAYJRO010000180.1:0-1915 GCA_964372425.1 uncultured archaeon | reverse complement strand
GAAGCCGCTCTTGACATGCAGGTCGTAGAACTTCATAATCTAATTTTGTCAAGTTAAAAGAAAATAGAATGGGTTCTATGATGTTTGACTGCTTTCCACGCCAAATGTGGACAAATTATCTGAAACATGCAGTATGCGGTCTCTCCATGCCGACCACTGCAACTCTTTTCTTACAGTTTCCAATTTGGGCACGGCTTCTATTTTGTACAGGACGGTTTCCGGCTTACCTTCGTATCTCGGCATTTCCAGTCTCCAATCTTCTATAAGTTCGTAATCTTTCCCTTCTAAATAGCCTCTCAAATAATCAACAGGTATTTCTCTCAGAACTTCTACAAAGTAAGGAGTGCCGGCCAAGAATAATTCCGGATGTCTGCCAAAAGTTTCAGCAACTTGCTTGGTAACCTCAGGATCAGGAGTGAAACGCGAACAAGTTTTGCAGATCACATCTATCCTAGTGTACTTTGAATACTTGTTAGGAGGGGTATAGTCTGTGACATCCATAGGCAAGATGATAAGGCCTTCTCTTTGAGTTGTTTCGAACAGATTCTTGCCATCTGCGCAGCAATATTCGAGCTTGGCATTCTCTTCTATCGACATATGACCGCTTTAATTCAATTGTATATTAAGATTTAAATATTTAAAATTTGAACCAGCCATGCCTTCGAGCTTCTTCATCTTCCTTTCTGAACTTTTAAAACTTAAATACTTCGAATCCCCCATCATTTTCTAACATATATGTAATTTCTGTATCTCGCTTGGTAGCTCTCTGAGGTGCCTCTGCCTTCCATAACTCCCTTTCCGCAGCCTTTTGTAGTTTAAGAAGCTGGGAATATCGCTCGGCCGTGCTTTCCCCCCTTTCTGCATTTTGCCTGTTCTTATAATCCCAGAATTTATTATTAACTCTTTCGTAAAGTTCTTTTATCTCGTTCCCTTGATATTCGACCCCGGCGCCGTTGGGCATAGATATTTCTAACGTATATGTCCTAGGCGAGCCAAACTCGTAGCCCGTTTCAGATAATGTTACAAAATTAGAGTTGAAAATGCCGCCTTTCAATTTTGTATAAAACTCGTAGCATCTATCACTCCTCCCACGTTCCCAAGCCTCTGGCCCCCTGGTTTCCAGAGTCTTCAATAAAACATCCAAAAGCCGTCTGCTGTCTTGGTCGTGCTGTCGATTTTCTGGATTTGACTTGTATTTGGTATCTGGCCAGTAGCGCCATACACTCGGTGATTCTGTATAACTCTCAGCTATTTCATAATGCATTCTCATGATTTTCACTTCTATAAATTAGTACAGTAATCTTTAAAAGCCTTTCGGTAGTGGACATTGGTGATAGGTAATACTTATGGGTACAAAACCAAGTTATAATCATGAGGATACCTGAAAGGAAGGTTCCGCATAAACTAATGCCTGAAGACCTCATATCCCTGTTTCAAAGAGCCATAGAAGACAAGTATGGCAGCAAAGAATACTCTGGCAAGACAAGATGCCCTTACTGCAAAAACGGCAAGTCATGGAAGTATGACAAGGAGGAAAGGATATTCTGCAAGCTTGTAGCCGATGATGGCCTGAAGGACGTAAAGTTGACCATAGTAAGGCGCCAGTGCAGCAGATGCAGGAAGGTGTTTCGTCCGGAGATGCCGTTCTATCCTGGTTGCTTGTACGGCAAGCCTATTGTGGACTTCTGCCTGTTCCTTGCAGCATGCAATCCCTACAACAGAGTGGAAAGGATAATGCTTGAGCATGGCATACAGGTCGATCGCAAGACCGTGGCTAACTATGCTGTCCGATTCAAGCACAAGCTTAAGAAAAAAGCCGGCGTCGCGCTGGCGGGACAGGAAATTGGAATAAACTTCCTGAAGCTGTTCTTCGGCGTAAGCAATGTCAAGCAATTGAAGAAGAAATATTCCGACA
>CAYJRO010000179.1:0-1924 GCA_964372425.1 uncultured archaeon | reverse complement strand
AACCCGCGTCCCCGGAACCTGCATAGCTCTGTATTTTCAGGACAACAATTGATAAAATAAAAGCATGAAAATAATCATAATTTGCGGTAGTATTGCCCAAAAATCGCATACAAGAGGTTTACTTAATTATATAGAAAAGTTATTAATGGATAAAAATATTGAAGTCGTTCACGCCCAAGGAGAAGAACAACATGGTGGGATGGATGGCCGGAAGGAGCGACGGCGCAAACTACGGACAGGTTATTGTTTTCAACTTCCCCAAAGAAAAGCTGGTGTTCGGTCCGATGCAGATAGAAGCCAGAATAGACCAGGATCCAGAGATAGCCAAGAGCTTCACGCTATGGGATCAGATAGGCACGAGGGTCGTCAGGGGCAACCTGCTTGTTATACCGATAGAGGAATCGCTTCTTTACGTCGAGCCCATTTATCTTAGGGCGGAGCAGGAGGGGTCGCTGCCAGAGCTGAAGAGGGTGATAGTTTCGTACGGCGGCAGGATAACCATGGAGGAGACACTCGACAAGGCGATCAGCGTCATCTTCGGAGCGGCCGCCGAGAAGCCTGCCGATGATGCAGCAGTCAGGATCACAGGCGAGCTTGCGTCAGACGCGCTACTGTACTACACAAAGGCCCAAGAGAGGCTGGCGGCAGGCGACTGGGCGGGATACGGGAGCGAACTTGAGCAGATGAGGGGCGTGCTCAGTGAGCTTGCAAAAAGGGAAGGATAGCAACAGCCGCCGCAGAACTGGCAAGAACGCTGTGATATGGCCTGTTTGTTTTCTGATTATAGGTGATAATGGCCTGACTGGTTATTTGAATGAATAATTAAAAAGAAGGGAGCCGAGATAATCTCTTGCCCGCCTTTCCAGCTAGTTGTTCTTCTGTATCTCCTTTATCCTTTCCTCGACGCCCTTCGCCTCGTTCTCAAGCTGCTTCTTATATTTTTTAAGCATCTCCACCTTCTCCTCCTTGGTGAAGAAACCTCTCACTTCTCCGGGTTCGCATCCGCACATTTTTTGTCACCCCCTTTTCATATAGGACATACGATAATAAAACAATTGTCGCCGCTAGTATTTAAATATATCGGACGCCCTATAGTTATTAGTGGTTTCGATGAAGTATGGCTGCGACATGAGAGGCATGCTGTCTTTCCAGATACTGTTCCTGCTGTCAAAGAAGTCGATGCACGGCGACGAGATAGCGAGGGAGTTGGGCGAACGCAGGGGGGATAAGCCGAAACCTGGAACCATATACCCCGCATTGAAAGACCTGAAGGAGAGGAAGCTTATAACAGGCAAAAAGTCCGGAAAAACCATAGTTTACTCACTTACTGCCAGAGGCAAGAGGTCTGTCAAGGATGCGACAGAATACTTTTGCAAATGCTTTTCTGACGTCTTCGAGGACAACAAGTAGATAATTAGGATTATACAGATTTTTTGGATTACCGGAATGGTGGGTATTTAACTACCGTAATCATTTAGCTAGCCTCTTCCAGCTTCTTCTTGATCTGGCTGACAGTCTCTATGAAAGAATCGATCTTGTCCATCGTCAGGACGAATCCCTGCTTGGTCGGACCCTTGTAGCTGGGGGAGTTCAGCCACACCCTGAAGTCTATCCTGTCCTCCCCGTTGTAGTTGGTCTTCTTGACGACAAGCACAGCATTTTCCTTGAGCTGGAACTCCGCGAGCTTTATGTCCTTCGGCGCCGCCTGCTCCTGCTGCGGCTGTTCCTCCGGCCCGGCGGGCTCCTCCAGCTTCTCCACTTTTCTTTCAGCTTTCTTTCCGGCCTTCCGCTTCATAATAATCTACTGGTGTGTTTGATTTAAAATAAATGAATCCGGTTTTCAGTGCGTTAAATAAAGCATTTAAAGACTAATTACGATTCTAAAAGTATGGCAAAGATAACCTTTAACGGCGGCATGGGGTAT
>CAYJRO010000178.1:0-1952 GCA_964372425.1 uncultured archaeon | reverse complement strand
AACACTCGTTGCAGTCCCCCCGTCTAAAATAGTTGTGCCGCCTGAAACATTCAATCTTGTGCCCGCAGAGATGGTCGAAGTCCCGATGCCCAAACCATTGGCAAAGTTGTAGAAAAGATTGCTGCTTGAATTGATAGTGTTCGTCCCGTTCCAAATGGCAAGCCTTCCAAGAACGCCATCACCGCTTACAGCGCCTCCTGCGCCAGTGCTGTCACTTCCGCAATAAAGCGTGCCGTTGGAAGTCGTGTCAATCGTGTCGCAGGAAGCCAGGCCTTTGACAATGAGATTGCCGCTGCTGACATTGGCGCTGCCCGCGACTTCCAATAATTGTGAAGGCGATGCAGTATTGATACCGACCCTGCCGCTTGTATCCTTTATCCTCATCCTTTCGCTTCCGGAGCCGGCGGTATAGAACAGAATGTCCCCGCCGCTGGTAGTTTCAAAAGCCAGATGAGTAGATGATAGAAACTCCGGAAGATAGTCACCCTTGTCTTTGAATGTAACTGTACCGTCAATGCCGCTTGGGTCGTTTAATGTGACCCTTCCAATCACATCGAGTGCTGTCGCTGGGCTGGTGTTGTTTATGCCAATCCTTCCGTCTTCCAGCGCCGTGAAGACAGCCGATCCTGTGACGGCGGTATCGCCGTTAGCCCTTATCTCAAACCTCCTGTCTGTCTGGTCGTTGTTGGAATCTATGAAGTTGTAGATGTTCATGTCAGAGGTCAGCTTCAAGTAAACTGCACTGCCACCACTCTCGTTCCAGCCGATTGATCTGCTTTGGCTACCCCATCTCACATACTTGTCGCCAGCCATATCCAAAAAGCCTGCCACATTCAAGCTAGTGGCTGTTGAGGCAGGATCCAGATAGTAAGCAACATTGTTGTCATCTAAAAATTGAGTAGCTTCAACTGGGAAGCCTGCAATGTCCAACCGTGCACCCTGTATACTTAATACGTCATCGGATTCAAGAATGATTCTTGCATCCAAATCTGAAGTGCTTGGATCATTTGCAAAATCAATATACGGCGTACCGCCTGCCGCACCTTGTCTCAACTCGATGTTTGTGTTTCCGCTATCGCCACCTGAAATAGTAACGCCTGCACCAGGAGCAACAGAAGCTTTCTCTGCAGTTTCAACATGTAAGCCTGCTGCAGGACTACTAGTCCCTATGCCGACGTTGCCCGTAACATTGATGTAGGCAGTAGACGGAGAAACTGAAAATATTGTTCTAACTCCGTCACCAGCACCTACAATCATGCCTGTATCCCCCGTAGTGCCCAAATAATTCAGTCTAACTTTTGAGCTCGCGCCTCTCGAATACACATCAAAGTCTCCTGTCTGACCATTCAATGTTCCTATTCGAGGTATGTCCCCGAGAACCTCTGTCTTAGGCGTCTGGAAAGCGCTCGCATTTACAGTTCCTGCTACGTCCAGCTTAGTGCTTGGTGATGTAGTCCCGATGCCCACGCTGCCTCCTAGCGAATTTATATAACTGTTCCCATTGCCGTCTCCGTCAAGAAGAGTATTTATGCTTCCCAAACTGCCAGTTTCCGTCCACTGTCTCACTCCAAAGTCTGGATTTGAGGCTTCCCCCTGGTACCAAACCCCGCCATTTACATAAAAACCAAAGGTATTCGCCAGCGTGCCGTCTGACCACCTAATCGTTCTGCCACCGGACGGAGTAGACACCTCATAAGGAAAGAGAACACCTCCTCCTCCTGGAGATGTAATGTCATTAAAACGAAGCTCACCACTAGAATCGGTTAATTTAATATCACCGCTAGTGACATCTAATCTTTGAGTAGGACTGCTCGTCCCTATGCCGACGTTGCCCAGCAAATAGCCATTGCCGCTGATGTTCAGGTTCGTAGCATTCAAGTATCCCTGGACAAACACATTATTGGCGAAAGTCGAGTTTGGCTGAAGGTACGTGCCCTGGTCCACCCATTTTG
>CAYJRO010000177.1:506-1954 GCA_964372425.1 uncultured archaeon | reverse complement strand
CAAGCAGCCAGTCCCTTATCCACTGCAGGATTATCTCTATGAAGAATGACTTGTCGTTTGTGTCCAGGGAATCTAGCTCGAGAATTGTTATCCTGCCAGGCCTGAAGAAGTCTCTGGGCTGGAAGCCAGTGTCACAATTGAATACTTCCCCAATCTCCTTGAAGCACAGTGAGTCGAAAGGCCTCTCCGCCGTGGAAATCCAGTTCCTCTCACGAGGTGGCAGCCTGGATTCGGCATACTCATTAAGCCAGTGCTTCACATCAATCAAACGCGGATTTTTCTTTTCCTTGTAGACATTGTCAAGCGCTTTGAGCACTATATGCCTTCCACCCCCCAGCAGCCAGTATGCGTGATCGAAAATCGTGGCAAACTCTTTCATCCACTGTGAAAGCTGCACGCCTTCAGGCGGTTTCAGCGGGTTGAACTTGAAGGGAGCAGGGTCCCTGCCTACTGTATAAATGTCAATCTTGCTTTTCAGTGGGGTTGCAAGCAGGTCCTTGTAGTTCCTCTTGGAAAAGTCGAAGATTATAACAGGGACATTCTGATCACTCAGTTGCTTGATCATATTATATGCAATATTGGTTTTACCATAACCGGATGAGCCGAATATACCCATGTGGGAAAGCAGGCTTTCCTTGGTTATTGAAATCGGATAAAGCGCCTTCCTTCCATAAAGCACTTCGCCCATCAGAATTTCGCCGCTGTCAGCGAGCTCCTGTTCAGGAGGCTCCAGCAAAACCGAATTTCTCATGTCTTTGTCAGAGAAAACCACAGCCTTGATGACATCAACCAGCTCTATCACCCTTTTCTTCGTATCATCATCACCGACAAGATAAGCCCTTGAAAGCCTTGCAGCCTTGTCCTTGCCAAGAATTGGCACGAGCTTCTTTATCTCATCGGAGATTATTTTCTCTTGTATGTTAATCATGTTCGCTCCTGATTGGTTTTATAATACGTATCTCATTTGGATCGTAACTTTTGTTCAATTTGAGTGAAGTTTCAATATGATCGTAATTTTCATTTATTCTTGTAGAAGGCTTTCCAAGAATTGTAGTTTCGCTTTCCAAATAATTTTTTTCTCCTGATTTGTTTTCCAGAGAAGGACCGCTTCTTGGTATCTCTTTCAGTTCCAAGAACCATTCTTTGAACCACTTATAGAATTTACTCATATTCGCCACCCATATCCTTGAAAATGTTCACTATCTTGCTCTCTGTCTGGAACTGTTCCATCAGCTCCCTGAGCTCTATCCTGAGTTCTGTAAGGTCTTTCCAGAACAACAGGTTTTCCGTTCTCTTCTCCTTCCTAAGGACTGACATGTCAAGCCTAAGGTTCCTTTTCTCATCGAGGTCGGCCACACGGTTCTCCATGGTCTCCTTCTCTCTGATATCAATGTCTATTTCAGACATTATCTCTTTGTGAAGCCTTTCCCTTTCCTTCATTGTAGTCA
>CAYJRO010000177.1:0-496 GCA_964372425.1 uncultured archaeon | reverse complement strand
CGACCTTGTCAAAAATGCTGCCTATAATTTCAGGGCTTGCCCTTCTTAAAGGCTCTATCCTCGTATCTTCCATCCTTGGCATTGCCTGCCTGAAAGGGACTTTGACTTCCCTTACTATGGGTTGTTCTAATGGTCTCTCGAAAGCGGTCTTGCGAAGGGTTTCCCTTGGCCTTTTCTGTCTTTCGTAGACGTATTCTTCTTCAAATTCTTTATCATAGTCTTCTAGGTAATTCATAATGAAACCTAATTGTCACTATCTAAGAGTGATTAATATATAACCAAAGACTATTTAAAGCTTTCGGTATAGTCTTTCGTGGTCTTTGGTGGACAAAAGTAGTATGTAAGAGAGGTTTAAATAGCTTAACTCAGGTGATCTACAGAACTAAGAAGAACTATTTTATGTTCCCTATCTTCTGTAATTTCAAAAATGCTCACAGAAGTGTTTGGTTGAGTTGTCATACCAAGTATTGCTTCTGCAGGCTTGTTTGTTATTGCT
>CAYJRO010000176.1:0-2020 GCA_964372425.1 uncultured archaeon | reverse complement strand
GTTTCCTTCACATCAGGGCGCACCCAGGCGTCTGCCTCAATGACATATGCAACGTCCTTAAGAGCGACTGTGTTTCGCTGAGTTCGCCCTTCCCCCTCTCCGCCCTGGTCGCGTCCCATGGCATCGGCTACAAGAGGTTCAGGCGTCCCCTTTCCACGCATCCACTGCTTAACTTTCTGTGTCGATATTTTACCTTGAACCTCGTTACGTCTCAGGCCGATAAATTTGATCGGAGTGAGGACATGGATACGGCATATTTTCCAACGAAATTCAGGCTTGTAGAGAATGGCTTCTAATACTCCTCTGGCTGCTGACGGTGTTATCACCGGATAACTCATTCGCTCCACTTTCATTTCAGGCCTGGTAAAACATGCCAAAGGACCATGAACCAATACCTTTACACCCATAAGACCTCCTTATCGCAATTCGAGCGGGATCATACGATCCAAGCTTCATCCGACATCTTGGTAAGAATGCCGAACTGGTCATCATATTTGCCAACCCAGATATACCATCCGCCTTTGCGATCACCCAGCACGGGGATTACGCGCGACGCGATGTCCCTATCCCTGAAAAGTTGATTGCGATACACATTGACGACATAGGGCTGTGCCTGAAACATTAAGGCACGCAATACTTTAATGTTTAGACCTTTGGACTGTAGAGCATCACACGCCTTTGCTCCTTGTTGAGTATACGGAACAACAACGGAAACAGTATCCGATGAAATCAAGCGATAGCGTTGTGCTATATCCGGGAATTTCAGTTGCTCAATACTTTCTCGTAATTCGCGTTGCAAGCGGCTGCCTTCCCCACCTATATCCTGGTCACCGTACAGCTTCGAGAAATAAGAATCAAAAACTTCTGGAGAATGAAGATCAGCTTTCCAGTAATGAGTCGCCGCTATGGATGCTGCTTGTTTATAGCCAGGCATTGGAATGTCATCATCTGCCGGCACAAATACGCGTGCTTCACAATCTTCTACTCGCAATCGGCCTTCCCGATTGCATCGTCCGAAGGCTTGCGCCAATGATTCCAATGGCCCCATCGCCCGCCAGACGACAGGAAAATCCACGTCCACGCCGGCTTCAATACATTGAGTCGCCACCAAATAAACCTTTTTCTCATTGTCGAGCAGTGTACGGACTTCATTTAGGACAGTTTGACGATGTGCGGGACAGAGCGCCGTGCTTAAGTGAAATAATGAATCATGAAGTTCTTTCGGTAGAGATTCCAGCATGGCATGGGTCAATTCGGCTGCATGCTTTTTGAGGTTGACCACACACAACGCCTGGTCATGTTCTGTCAGTTCCCGCGCTACCTCCGGCCATTCCATTTTTTCTGTCCTCGATGACGGCCAAATCGGTGCCACCCTTTTAAGACGATTAAAAATGCCTTTGGTGTTTTGAATAATTTCTCTTGGCTGCCAACCATCAGGAATATGATCCGACAAGGACTTAAAGGCTGGTTGCGTCGCCGTGCCGAAAACAACGGTTACACCATAATCCTTCATCAAGGCGTTGAGAGCTCCCAAAGTAGAAATAGATAGGTTTGTCGGCAACGTCTGCACCTCGTCAAAATAGACAACGGATCTAGCAATGTTATGAAGCTTGCGACAGATGGTCGGCACATTGGAAAATAAACTTTCAAAAAATTGCACAGAAGTAGTGACAATTAAAGGAGCCTCCCAGTTTTCCGACAGCAGTCTGCGCCTTCTCTCATTTTCCTTTTCAGCATCCTTGTCTTCGTTATCGTCTCCTGACGATTCATTCTTAGTTCTATCCGCCATACTGTGATGCTCTAAGACATACTGAGGCCCGAAAACAGGTTCGAATATCTTCCTAAATTCAGCCGCCGTTTGTTCGATAATACTCAGATATGGAATGACAACGATTACCCGTCGAAGATTATTGTTATTTGCGGTTGCATGTTTTAAAGCAAAGGCCAACGATGCAAGTGTCTTCCCCGATCCAGTCGGAGCTGTTAATGTAAAGAGATGTTCAGGCTGCTGAGCTGCTTT
>CAYJRO010000175.1:0-2028 GCA_964372425.1 uncultured archaeon | reverse complement strand
AGCTGCTCTATCTCCTCCTTGCTCATCTCGTGCTTGTCGCCCTCGGCCATGTTCAGCACTATGCCAAGCGGCTTGACGCCTATCTCGTTAACAACTTCCTCGCATCTCACTATGTCTATCACTGAAGGCACATAAGGCGTGGTGACGTACAGCACCTCGTCGCAAGCCCTCAGGCAGGCCATCGATTCCCTTCCAAGTCCTGGTCCGCTGTCAAGAAAGACTATGTCGTTGGTCTCTGTCAAGATGTTGATGGCGTCCTTCAGCTTTGCAAGATCCACGCCCTCCAAGTCGCTCAGCGAAAGCGAAGCTGGGACAACCTTCATTCCCGTGAAATGGTTGTAAGTAGCCTCTTCCAGGGTAGCCTCTCCGCGCAGTACCTTGTTCAGGGTGATTGGCACGTAGTACATGCCAAGGTAAAGGCTGAGATGGGATGTGGTGAAGTTCGCGTCGACTATGGTAACTTTTTTTCCGAACCTTTTGGCAAGCACGGCTCCCAGATTAGACACTACTGTGGTCTTGCCGACGCCTCCCTTGCCGGAGACGACTCCTATTATCCTTGTCAACTTCCCACCATTTAATGGTTTGTACGCTTTCTATTTATCTTTGATGCAGTTTGACGTGACAGCAGCCATTTCCAGAGGGGAACAAACCTTATTATTTTTTCTCCAACAGCTTCTTCTGCTTCGTAGTCCCATGTGATGACGAGCAGGCTTTTGCATCTGAGCTCTGCTGCCGCTTTCAGCAATGCCTTGGTCTCCCTTTTTTCCACATCGTCTTTTCCAGAAGCGTATGTCACTTGAATCAACTGTTTGATAGTAGGGCCTTCTTTTATGACAAAATCTACTTCATTTTGCTGATGGTCTTTCCAATAGAAAATTTCCCAGTTATCGTTGTAATAACTTCGCCTTCTAAGAATCTCTAATGCCACCAGATTCTCCAAAAGCTTGCCGCTAGACTCGAACGGCTTGAACGCGATGGCATTAATCATACCGTTGTCTATGCAGTATATTTTTTTGGGAGCTATCATCTGCTGCTTGAGTTTGAAGGAGAATCTCTCCAGGGTAAATATTACATAAGATTGTGCAAAATAATCAACGTAGTTTTTAACGGTGTGGACATTCTTGACAGAGCTTACGTTTTTTAATTTAGAAAATGTCATCTCGCAACCGAAGTTGGATATCAGATATTTACCTATGTCCCTGAAAGTCTTCTTGTTCCTTATCTTATATCTGAGAAGTATGTCTTTTTGAACTATGTCACCGTAGATCCTTGGAACAACGTTTGTGCCAAGTTTGTGAACCTCTGGGAACCCACCGACAGTCATATACTCGTTCAGATTTCTTTTTATTTCTGCCGTTTCTTTAGTAGAGTAGGTCTCTTCTTTGCGGAAATCTAGGCCTTTTATTGCCAAAAACTCTGTGAATGAAAAGGGGAGAAGAGTGAAGTCCGTGTACCTGCCTGTCAAGTGCGTTGCCAGCTCTCCGGACAGAAGTTTTGCACTACTGCCTGTAACTATCAGCTTTTTAGTCCTTCTCAGCCTGTTTGCGAAAAGCTCCCAAGCAGGAACGTTTTGAATCTCGTCTAAGATTAAAAAATCCACGTCGCCATTTTCAATATATACGGACTCCAGAACCTTGTTCAAATCTTTGGTCTCCAATCCATAGAACCGTTCGTCATCAAAATTTACATAACCAAAGTTTTTCCCCTTGGCTATTTGCAAAGACAGCGTTGATTTGCCACATCTTCTTATGCCAAGAATTGCTAAAATGTTGGGATGACTAAGGAATTTTGATAGGTCGGGCACCGCCCTGTCAATTATTTTTCCGTCTTTAAAAATATCGTTTATTTCTGCCTTTTGATCTGCAATCACCTTCCTGATTTCCTCAACTTCCATAATTTATTATTAGCAGACTTTTATATAAAGCTTGCTATTTTAAATAGCAGACTTTTAAACAGCCTGCAAATGGCGGGGGCGTGTTGTCCTGGCAGAAGCCGGCTGCAAATATATACAAAACAGCCCAGATCGGA
>CAYJRO010000174.1:0-2051 GCA_964372425.1 uncultured archaeon | reverse complement strand
CAAAACCAAAGATAATTTTACTTACTAAAAAAGACCAATCGTCGGTGTCCGACCAGGCCATTTTAAATGCCGTCTGGGCAAAGGAGACCAGAATGGTGGAGATTAAAACCAAAAGCATTCCAAAAGAATCACGCTCAAAAAAACATTTATCCATTAAAATAGCTACCCATCATTATTCTGAAGCTGGCCGGCGATCCACTGTTTTGTTCTTTCCAGCCCTTCGTCAAAGGTGACTGACTCTTTAAATCCTAGATCATCTATATCTCTTGTATCAGGAATAGGTCTCAATACTTCACCGGTGCGCCCAGGTATAAACGCAGGTTTCATTCCCGGAGGGCCGTATTTCTTTATGATCAATTGTGCAAGTTCTAACACGCTTATCCGCGTTTTTGAGGCAACATTGTATCTCTTGCCTATAGCATTATTTGAATTGGCGATCAAGAAATTAGCATTTGCACAATCCTTCACGTAGGTAAAACAACGTAGAGCCTCCCCTTTTCCGCAGACTTGCGGTGCCTTTCCGGTAAGGACATTTGACAGGAAAATATTCATCACCCCTGCTCCTAGCCTTGAATCCTGCCGCTCTCCATAGACGTGATAATATCTGACGATAGAAGACTTGACACCATATTCCTTAGCAAAATAAAGATGATAATGTTCTGCTACCAGCTTGTTAGCACCATAAATGGTTGTAGGTTCTTTGACACTGATTGCATCATTGTAAGGAATCTGCGCATCTCCAAAAACTGATCCGGTTGAAGCATGGACGATGCGGGCTGAACTTCCCGTTTTGCGCATCGCTTCCAATAAATTCATATTCCCGACGGTATTAGTCATCACATCAGCCATGGGGTCTTTTATGCTGGTGACTAATTTACAAGTGGCTTGATTTAAAATTACATCAGCTCCATCAATTGCTTTCTTGACTTCATCAAAATTCCGAATATCTCCTTTTACCGAGACAAAGCGAGAATCTCCTTTAAGGTGAGCTAAATTATCTGACATCACTCCGCTAAAATTATCAAAACTAATTACTTTTTCTGCTCCCAACTCCAAAGCTCTATCTACTATATGACTGCCGATGAAACCGGCACCGCCTACCACGAGAACCACTTTATTGTTCAGCTTCATTCTTCAGGGCCCCCTTTACCGCTTCAACGATCTGCCGGATAGTAGCCTCGGGAAGTTCAGGATACATAGGCAATGACAAGATTCTCTTTGCCGCTTTCTCAGTGACAGGGAAACTGCCTTCGTTGTAACCAAGAAACTTCAAAGCCGGCTGCAGATGGAGAGGAAGAGGATAATGCACTTCTGCTCCTACGCCCTGAGCATTAAGCTCTTGTTTAAGCTGGTCTCGTGAATCTGATTCTATCACATATAAGTGAAAGACATGTTTGTTATATTCTTTTACCGTAGGTGTCTTTATGTGAGGTACTTCCTTCAATAATTCAGTATAGAATCTCGCGTTATGATTTCGCAGGGTAGACCATTTAGAGATATGTCTCGTCTTGGTCCTTAAAATAGCCGCATGCAATGCATCCAATCTCGCTCCGTATCCCAACATATCGCTCTCATATTTTGAGACCCTTCCGTGATTACGAAGTTTTCTGACTAGGTCAGCTATCTTTTTATCTTTAGTGGCTACTGCGCCGGCATCTCCATACGCACCTAAATTCTTCGCCGGGAAAAAACTAAAGATTGCCGTATCTCCGACCGGAATTTTTCTTCCCTTATATTCCGCATCAATGGCCTGCGCTGCATCTTCGATGACAAATAGATTATGCTTCTTGGCAATCTCTAAAATTCTATCCATCTCACAGATCTGTCCATACAGATGTACTGGAAGGATTGCTTTCGTCTTAGAGGTAATTGCTTTTTCTATAAGATCTGGATCTATCAAAAATGTATCCTTATCCACATCTACAAAAACTGGAGCTGCGCCGACATGAATGATCGATGACACTGTAGCGATAAAAGAGTTTGGTACCGTAATAACTTCATCACCAAGGCCTATTCCATAAGCCTAAAGAGCCAAGAACAAGGCTGAAGTT
>CAYJRO010000173.1:0-2071 GCA_964372425.1 uncultured archaeon | reverse complement strand
CACCGCTCCTACGCCATCGTGCTCAAAATGCTTTCTTTTTGATTTGTGTCCAAGACAGGGCGTCACTAAAAGCATTTAATTATGGTCTTAGATGTTTTTCTACATCTTCTAGAACTATGTCCAAATTTAACTGGTTGGGCGATGCGTCGTACAATCCTTTCCCTATCCTTTCCAGAATCTCGGAAGCCCTATCATACTGAATGTTTAAAATAACACTTGTGTCTCCCAAAGCAGCGACGTTCACTTCGCCCATTTTCAGATTCACATACGATTTTCCATATTCTACCCTTAGACCAAAATCTTCGGCTATGAGGTTGAACTGAATATCATCTTCCAGTTTTGCCGACTTTTCTTTATAGTGCAGATTGCGCTTCTCATCAAAATAGTCAAAGAACACCAAAACAAACTCGCCACCAGAGTCTTTTATATAGCCTTTGGCAACATAATCACCATCTCTTATACCTGCATCTTCCATAGCCTGGTCTATAGAATCGTCATCCAAGCCCCTTGCTTTAAGAGCCGATAGATAATCCGCTACATCAGACAGCAGCTCCATGGCATCACCACCAACACTTTAAGATGAGCATTTAATCTTTAAATCCCTTTCGCCCAGCCGCTGATTTTGTTAGTGGTTTGTTGCGCCTCTCGGCTAAAATAGAAGCGGCTATGGAAATCATGAGTATGCCGCCCACCACTCCCAATGCAATTGCTACAGGAATCTTGTAGAACTGCGACACCAGCATCTTTATACCTACGAATACGAGTATGGCTGCAAGCCCGTAGTGCAGGTGCTTGAACATCTTCATGACTCCAGCCAGCACAAAGAACAGTGCTCTCAGTCCCAGTATGGCAAATACATTGGACGTGTATACTATGAATGGGTCCAAGGTTATTGCAAGGACTGCCGGTACAGAGTCTACGGCAAACACTACGTCAGTGGTTTCTATGACAAGAAGCGTGACAAACAGCGGGGTGGCAAAATATTTCAGCCCCTTCTTAATAAAAAACTTACCTCCGTGGAAATTGTTTGTGGTAGGCATTATCCTTTTAAACAGTCTTAGAACAGGATTCTTCTCAGGATGAATTTCTTTTTTCTTCTCGAACCCTATCTTGATACCACTCGCTACAAGTATCCCGCCAAAAATGTTACTGATCCAGTGGAACCTTTCAATCAGAGCTATGCCGGCGAAGATGAAACCCATCCTCATGACCAGCGCCCCTACTATACCCCAGAAAAGGACTTCATGCTGGTACTTTGAAGGTATGCTGAAATAGGAGAATATAAGCAGGAAGACGAACAGGTTGTCCACGCTGAGGGACTTTTCTATAACATAGCCGGTTAGAAATTCCAATGCGGTGTCATGCCCGCGCCAGAAATATATGATGCCGTTGAAAGCCATCGCCAAAACTATCCAGAATACAGTCCACGCAGCGGCTTCCTTCATCTTGATGGCATGGTGCTTCTTATGGAAAACAAGCAAGTCTACGGCAAGCATCGCCACCACGAAGACATTGAATCCAACCCACAGCTGCCAGCCCTCGAATACCAAATACACACCTCTGGATAATTAGCTTTTATCAAAATAGCCAATTAAATTAATCTTATGAGGAACCAGGAGATTGCTGCTGTTTTCTACGAGATAGCAGACCTGTTGGATGCGCTGGGAGTCAAATGGGAACCTATAGCCTACAGGAAGGCTGCCCGCTCACTGGAAGCTCTGCCAGACGACGTCGAGGACATCTACGACCGAGGCGGCAGGGACAAGCTGATGGAAATAGAAGGCATAGGCAAAGGCATGTCCAATCACATAGAGGAGATACTGAAGACAGGAAATCTCAAAAAGCTGGAGGACTTGAAGAAGAAGATACCGCGGGGCGTCCTCCAGATGATGCAGATAGAGGGCATCGGTCCGAAGAAGGCCATGATACTTCACAAGAAACTGGGCATAAACAGCATCAAAGACTTGAAGAAAGCAATCAAAGAACAGAGGATACGCAAACTTGAAGGCTTCGGCGAGAAGACCGAGCAGAACATAACCGCCAACATACAGATGTATGAGAAGGGACATGA
>CAYJRO010000172.1:0-2075 GCA_964372425.1 uncultured archaeon | reverse complement strand
CTTCAACTAGGCCGCTTTTCCTAAGGTGGTACAGGTGGTAATAAAGGCCGTCTGTGTTTCTTGTATACTGGAAAAGGTTATGTGGTAAAGTATAGGGTCTGTTTGCAATCTCTTCAAGTATGTAGAGAGCCGCATCATGTCCCAATATTGCATGTATCTCCAATCTTTTTCTAAAGTCCACGTCTTCCTTTCTCACTCAAATCACCAGAGGAATAATAATTGTCATCTTTGGTTTAAATACCTGCACAGATGTTTTTCTACAAATATCCAAGTTTTCAAATTAGGGTAATCATAAATTATTAGTATGAAGGACGACGCCTACTACGAGAAGCTGTGGGATGACGCCTTCAAGAAAGGACACTTCCGCTGGACTAAGGCCGACAAGCCGATTTACAGGATATGCAAAATCCTTCTTGATAGCAAGGCAAGGAAAGTTCTGGATCTGGGCTGCGGAATGGGCAGGCACATGGTATACCTTGCCAAAAAAGGCCTGTATGTTGTAGGCCTGGACACCTCCGAGACTGCTCTCAGACTTGCAAGAGTCTGGATGAAAATGGAAAGGCTAAAAAAATATCGTCTAGTTAACGCCAGCCTGTTTGACATACCTTTCCCAGACAGACATTTCGATGCTGTCATAAGCACGGCTACGATAGACAACTTTGCAGTGAAGGACGTGGAAAAAGCTGTGGACGAATCAAGAAGGGTGCTGAAGAAAGGTGGGTTTTTCTATGGAAATTTCCTGTCTACCAAGCACGAGAACTTCTTGAGATGGAAGGCACTGGGTTGGAATAAAGTGAGCAAATACACATTCTTCCACAAGGAGCTGCTGTTGCAATCGTTTTTCACAGAGGACATGATCAAAAAGCTGTTTTCAAAGTTTGATTTGGTAGAGATGAATGAGCGGTCTTATTACAAGAGACTGTATACCGGGGCTAAGAAGATGGTGGCATGGGAAATCCTTGCCAAGAAGAGGTGACTGAAGCATTTAAAGTTTAGTGGCTTAAAATAAAGTATTGAATAGGTTATGAGATGTGTCTTTATGTTAGAAAATATGTTTAAAAAGGTGAGTAAAAAAGATGTCATTTACTATATGCCTACTGTTGAGACGGTTTCGAACCCCACAGAATTTTACAGGTCTGTAATTAATGACATGGTAGATGACTGTGTTTCCTCTAAAACCATGCTGAAAAAGGCATACATAGTATTACCTAACGAGGAGAGGGGAGATTATTTTTTAGAACTTTATGAAAAGGCATGTGAAAGCTTTAGAGCTACGTCGAAACTTGCTAGTTTGTATCTTATGGAATATATCCAAGTAATTCCCAATAGTTTACACGAATAGAAAAAGCATTTAAAGATAATTTTCAAATCTATAACTGATTCGAATGACTGACATCTATATTGAGATAAGAAATGCCATTGATTCCAAGCAAAACAGACCCAGGCTTCACGGCAACGGCTTCCTGCAGCTTGACTTGCCAGACAACAGGAGGCTGCATATATGGAGCGACGAGTTGCCAAACGCACAGAAAGTCGACACAACCATACATGACCACAGGTTTGGTTTCAAGTCCACCATTCTTATAGGGGAGCTTGTTAACACCGTTTATGATTTCATTCCGGCAGCAAATGGGGAGTACAGGCTTTACAACCCTCGTGTGAGGAGGGGTGAGGACACAATGCTTCTTCCCACGGAGGCTGTCGGGAATTTCAGGCTGAACTCTGCTACCAGCTACAGGCCGTCGCAGAGTTATCAAATGGAATACAAGGACTTCCATACTTCAGGCTACAAAGGACTTTCAGCTACTCTTATGGAAAAGATGTATGTTGCTCCTGTGGCTCCAAGGGTGGCGTGCCCACTGGACATGGAACCGGACAACCAGTTCACGAGATACGATACCGACGAGAGGGAGCTGAGGGAAATCGTAGAAAGGGTTCTTTCAATCATTTCTAAACAGAAGACTTCCTAACTATTTTTTATCCAATGGCTAGCCTTTAAAGGCAGGCCGAAAGTTATAAATATAGTAACTACTATTAAGTAATTAGAAGGTGTGTAACATGTTGGAAGACGAAAA
>CAYJRO010000171.1:0-2105 GCA_964372425.1 uncultured archaeon | reverse complement strand
GCGTTTTGAAGTCATAGCAAACATAATCGTCAACGCCGCAATTTTCTATTCCATTGCTTGTCTTGCTGTATGGGTTTATGACAGGAAGCTGACAGGAGCTGTGAGGAAGAAATGACAGTGCCTTTGGAATACTTCATCGGTCTTGCCACAGCACTATTCATAATAGCCAGCTACGGCATCCTCACAAGGAAGAACATACTGATAATCTTCATGTGTTCGGAGATACTTGTGGCTGCGGCTTCTATAAACTTCGTCGCCTTTTCAGCACTAGTCACACATAATCCGGTAGGCCAGTCATTCGTCATCTTCGGCTGGATACTTTCGGTTGCAGACACAATCATAGCACTTGCCCTGTTCATGTACGTCCTGAAGGAAGAGGGCCACATCGACTTAAGCAAGCTGAGGGATCTTAAATGGTAGTGGAATTTTTATACTTGTCGGTGGCCCCGCTTTTGCTAGCTTTCGTGCTGCTTGCGGTCTTTGGAAAGCGGCTGAACAGACACGCCTCAAAGATAGCAGTTTCCCTAGCTGCAGTCACTTTCGTGATGATAGTTTTTGGCTTGATGGAGTTCAAGGAGCCGATAGAGGTAGGTACAAGCTGGCTGGTGTTTGGCAACATAACATTGACGATAGAGTTCCTGATAGACAACCTCAGCATCATGTTTGCTTTCCTCATCTCCCTGATATCGCTTTTGGTCTTGGTCTACTCCCATTCATACATGGACAAGAAGGACGACCTGTCAAGGTTCTTCGCCGAGATGTGCCTGTTCGCTGGCAGCATGATAGGAATAGTGCTGTCGGGCAATTTCATCACGCTGTTCATTTTCTGGGAGATAGTGGGGCTTTCCTCTTATCTTTTGATCGGCTTCTGGTTCCACAAAAAGGAATCTGCGCAGGCGGCAAAGAGGGCGTTCGTGATAATATCCTTGAGCGACATCCTGATGTTCGTCGGCATAACTTTCCTTGCGACACAGGTGCCGTCACTGAACTTTGAATACCTGAATGCAAACGCAGTGGGCTCGCCGATGCTCACGCTCGCTCTGGCGTTGATTTTTATAGGAGGTATGGCAAAGTCAGCCCAGTTTCCGCTCCATGTCTGGCTGGGGGATGCGATGGAAGGCCCGACTCCTGTAAGCACTTTGCTTCATTCTGCCACGATGGTAAAGGCTGGGGTGTTCCTTGTAGCTAGGCTTCTTCCACTGTATGGTTTGGCGCAGCTGCTAGACCCGATAGTATTCATAGGCATCATCTCGGCCTTTGTGGGAGCTACCATAGCCTTCTCGGAGCTGGATATCAAAAGGATACTCGCGTTCTCCACCGTCAGCCAGATGGGTTTCCTTATGATGGCGCTCGGCACGCTCCACTTGGGCTCAACTATGCTCTATTCCTTCACTCAGACATTCAGCAAAGCAGCAATATTCATGATAGCCGGAATAATAATGCACGCCCTGCACGGTGAAAGGGACCTGAGGAAGACATTCCTGTCTGCCAAGAGCAAGATATTCATACTGGCTGCTATAGCAGTTTTCGGCATGTCCGGCCTGCCGCCGTTCGGCGACTTTTTCGGAAAAGACTATGTACTGGATTCAGCATTAAGCTACAACAACATGATTTTCGCTTTTGCCATGCTCACCTCATTTGTAAGCGCGCTTTACATAACAAGGTGGCTCTTCGTCCCGCTGGCCAACTACAGGCACGCAAAGGACAAGCCAGACATCCTGAAGAAGCTCAAGCACCACATACCCAAGGCTATGCTCGCGCCCACACTTTTGCTTCTCGGTGCAGTGGCCGCATCCGGCCTGTTCGCACCTTATGTCCTGCATTTCTTCCACGAGGAGTTTCACTTCAACCTGACCTTGTCCTTGATTTCTATGGCCACAGTAGGAGCAGCGGTTCTTACCTCCTATGTCGTCTTTTACAAGAACTGGATAAAGCCGGAAGCTCTGGCCAACGGCTTCCTCACGGGAGCTGTACACAAGCTGTTCTTCAACAAGTACTGGATTGACGCTTTCTATGATAAGGCTTCCTTGGCATTTGTAAACTTCGGGCTAAAGACTGTAGAATGGTTCGACAAGCACATAATCGACGGCACAGTTAACCTGATA
>CAYJRO010000170.1:0-2120 GCA_964372425.1 uncultured archaeon | reverse complement strand
AGAAATCGATAGGTCCACGGGTCAAATCCGTGCATGCCCACACCCGGTTTGATTAGTTTTAAGATGCATTCAAGTTACCGACCAGTCTTCCAACAAGACTAGCAAATCCGACAACTCTCTTATAGTATGGACGGGCATTTCGCTAGCATCCTTCGGCTCTGCGACAGCATACCTTCCCTTCAGTATCCTTACGGTTTCCATTCCCAGCTCGTTGCCAGCTTTGATTTCATTGGATAAATTGTCTCCGACAACAAGGACGTCCTGAGGTGAAAGCCCGTGTTTTTCAGCAAACTCCGTTAAATGTCTAGATTTGCCGGCTCTGCTTTCCGATTCGTCTACGTAGATGTCGTCCACACGGTTTTCAAAATCGAACATGGACAGCTTTTTCTTCTGCTGGCTGTAGTTGCCGCTGGTGACGACGGCCAGTCTATACCCCTTGGAGCGCAGATAGCTCAGCACGTAGTCCGTATCAGGAAACATCTTGGTCACAGAGACATCAGCCTCCTCGTAATACATCCTCATGACCCTTTCCAGCAGTTCAGCAGGAGCCACGTCTCTTATGCTTTCCAGGGCTTTAGCGAATCCCTTGGGCTTCCGGTACTCTCGGTCTAAAATGCTAACATACCTTTCATCCAAGCCGTCGCGCCTAAGTTCGTCGACGGCAGACCTGTAGGCTTTGGCAATACACGTGTTGGCAGAATCTACGAGAGTATCGTCCAGGTCGAAAATGACGGCTTTCTTTTCCACCATTACCACCAAAATAAAATACGGACAAACTACTATTTAAACGCATGAAGTTTTCACTACTTTAAAGTGGTCTTTTTTATTGGCACAGGCTAATGAAAACCACACGTTTTTAATAAACGAGTTACAGCTAATAATTATTAGTGATATATTTGGCCAAGACTGAAAAAAGAATAACCGTTATAGATCATCCTTTGGCACAGACCGTCCTGACGCAGATAAGGGACAAGGACGCCAGCCAGATAGCCTTCAGGAAGGGTCTGGTGAAGCTGGGCAGGATAATAGGATACGAGATATCTAAGACATTTCCGACCAAGCCTAGGATAGTTGAGACGCCGCTGAAGGTGAAAGCTGGTGGATTGGACATACCCGACATGGAAAACGTAATCATAGTCACTGTACTGAGGGCAGCCATGCCGCTCAGCGAGGGCCTTTTGAAAATCTTCTCCGCCGCCAAGCAGGGCGTCATAAGCGCGAAGCGCCTTGAGGACTCTGGCAAGAAGGGCAGGGAGTTCGACGTGGAGATATACTATTCAAGGATACCGGACATCAGCAAGGACAACATTATAGTTATCTCCGACCCGATGCTGGCGACAGCCTCGACGATGAGGCGCGTCATAGACATTGTCTGTAAGAATGGAAGCCCGAAGAGGATAATCTTGGCAAACGTGATTGCCACAGACCTGGCGATAAAAAGGGTCCTGGAGCAGGATGCGAGGACCGAGGTCTTCACCATAGCTGTAGACCCGGAGCTCAACTCGAAGGGCTACATAGTTCCCGGGCTGGGCGATGCCGGCGACAGGGCTTTCGGCTAGGTGAGGCTGTTGGAAGAAGAAAAATCAAACAAGCTGGTCGAAACGCTTTACACACTGTCCACAAGACTGTTGCTTTTGGAGAGACAGCCCAGAAGGCTGAGGAAGCACACGGAGCTTTTTTATCTGTCGCTGTCTGCCATGTACGGTTGCAACAAGTGCTACAAGTACCATTTCTTCAAGGCCAGTGAGAATGGCGCAGGTCTGGAGCAGCTGGAATCGGCGACCTACCGGCTTGCATCAGACTTTCCGCGCGAAACTTTCGAGAAATATGCCAGCATAGTCGAAAGGCTAGGAAAGTACGAATAAGCATAAATAATTGGGCGCGAAATTAATTTACAGTATAGTATGTTGAGCGAACTGGACAGGAAGATGGAAGAACTGGATGTTGACGCATTTATAGTTTATTCTGGCGACAACTCTTTTAACCCGAACTTCTATTATCTCAGCCATGTAGACACGCCTTCCGGCGGCTACTACATAAAGGCGATGGACAAGGAACCGGTTCTTTTGCTACATGCGTCATTTGAAAAGCCAACAGCAGAAAGACAGTCTATAGTAAGA
>CAYJRO010000169.1:0-2134 GCA_964372425.1 uncultured archaeon | reverse complement strand
AGTGAGGGCATTTCTTGCTCACAAGCTTGACCAAAACACATACACCAGGCTTCTTTTCCTGAAGCTTCTCCAAGTCCATGTCGTCCACAAGTATCCTGCTGCACTTTGTGCACACAACTTTCAGTATGGAAAAAATTATCTTGGCGTATAGGACGTGTATGACAGGCTTTGTCAGCTCTATGAAGCCGAAGTGTCCGTTGCAGTCCCCTATCGTGCCGCCGCAGGTCCTGCACCTTATTCCAGGATCAACTACGCCCATCCTTGGATCCATGATGCCGCCTTCTATCGGATAGCCTTCCTCGTCATACAGATCTGTTTTGGTTATCTTGGCTGCGGCCAGCTTCTTGACCATCTCTGTATCAACTATTGAAAACTCTATGGCACTTACTAGCATTTTTCATACCTCCTTCAATATTATCCTCGGATAAATCATCATGCTCTTAAGCTCGTCCAGCATCAGCTTGAAGGCATAGCTCATCTCCACATCTACGACATTGCTGTCTTTGCACACCATGCATATCTTCCTGTTCTTGATCTTGTCCTCCATGGCTACTAGGCCGCAGTTCATGCAGATAGGTATCACTGACCTGTCGGAATCGAACCTTTCCTTCAGGACCAGAGCAGCGCCGTGCGCGATAAGGCAGTCCTTTTCCATCTCCCCCAGCCTAAGGCCGCCTTCCTTGCTTCTTCCCTCTGTGGGCTGCTTGGTAAGAAGCGTAACCGGTCCGCGAGACCTGGCGTGCATCTTGTTAGATACAAGGTGGTCGAGCCTCTGGTAAAAGCAGCTTCCTATGAAGATAAGCGACTTGAATGCTTCTCCTGTCCTTCCATTGTGCATCATCTCCATGCCATTGCTCCTAAAGCCATAGCTCTGCAAAAGATTTTCAAGATCCTTCCTCTCGACCGTATTGAAAGCGGGGGAATATATATAGTTGCCGCTCAAGGCGGCCACCTTGCCGGCTATTATCTCCAGCAGCATGCCCATTGTCATCCTGGACGGTATTCCATGCGGATTGAATATAATGTCTGGTGTAACACCGTCGGCAGTGAAAGGCATGTCTTCCTGCGGGACTATGGCTGCCACCACTCCCTTCTGGCCGTGCCTCGAAGCGAACTTGTCACCGACCTCCGGCTTCTTGCTGTCCCTGGCAACAACTTTTATAAGCCTGTTGCCGTCGGAAGTGTCGCTTATGAACACCCTGTCCACTATGCCACTGTCGCCGTGCCTGAGGGTTACCGAAGTCTCCCTTATGTTCTCTATGCCGGCTACAAACTGGTCGGCTGTCCCAAGGAACCTAAGAGGTGAAGTCCTGCCTATAATCACATCATCAGAATTGATCACAGTCTCCGGATTGACTATGCCGTCATCCGGGAGCATCTTGTAAGCATCCTCCCCCAAGTATCCACGCACGCCTGCCTGCGGTATCCCTATCACGTCCTCCTGGCCTCCCATGTATTTCTTCTTCTCCGCCTCGTAAGTCCTGTACATGAATGACCAGAAGAGCCCGCGTTCGACAGAGCTCTTGTTGATGATTATAGCGTCGTCCATGTTGTAGCCGTCGAAGCATGCTATGGCTATTACTATGTTCATGCCGTTCGGGTGTTCCGAATAGTTGATGGGATTGTGGATGAATGTCTGCACTAGCGGCTGCTGCGGATAGACCATCACGTTGGCCTTGGTGTCTGTCCTGAGAAGTATGTTTGTCGAGAACAGCCCTATGCTCTGCTCTACCATCTTCGCCCCGAAATTGACCCTGTCGCCCCTGTTGAACTCAGGAAAAGGTATTGTCGATGCTGACAGGCCCAAAATTGTCGAGGGGTCAAGCTCAAGATGAGTGTGGTCTGCCGTCAGGTCCGAGTCGCGGAGGGCCATGAACGTGTTTTCCTCCTCCTCCGAGTCAAGGTATTCTATTACGCCGTTCTTCACAAGCCAGCTCCATGTTATTTCCCCCTTCCTAATCTTGTCCACGTGCTCCTTCAGAAGAAGGGGCTTGCCATCCTTTACAATTATGAGCGGCCTCCTAGCACGGCCTGCCTCGGTTAGTATCTTGATTTCATTGGCGTAATCCAGATAAACTGCATTGACCTGGTCGGAAAGCTTTCCATGCCTTCTGGCTTCGACTATACCATCGAC
>CAYJRO010000168.1:343-2157 GCA_964372425.1 uncultured archaeon | reverse complement strand
ACGGCTTCAAGAGACTGCTGGTCTACTATAAGCGGCGACAGGCCTTTCTTCACAGACGCTACTATCTCGAACGTCTGCAGGTATTTTAAGGCTTCCCCGCCGATCCTGTCAATGACATCGGCGGCTTCTGAAATTATCAGGTCTCTGTCTACTGTGCGGGTTTCTTTTACATGCCCGAAGCTTCCGACCAAATCACCAAACCAGTCGGATATTTCATTCATACGACCTTTGTGCTTCTTTGCGACTTCCGCCACTTTAATCATTAGTTCATTGTCTGGCGCATACGATGCAAACTTGGACATGAGATAAGCCAGGCCTTTGGCTGTGCTATCAGGAGAGCTGTTGATTAAACCAACTAACCTTTCGTCTCCCATGGTCTCCGAAAGCTTGACGAGTTGTTCTTTCGTTTCATCTAAATCATGTCTCCGCCTTTGTTTCTTCCTTTTTTCTCTGAATCTACTCAAAGCATACAAACCCAGGGCGCCCAATATGATTCCTGATGAAATGTATATGAGATGCTCTCCCTGAGTCAAATGATGAATGCCATAATCTCTCCAATAAGCTGCTCCTGGATAGGATTGATAGGATTGTAATCTGGAATCTAATACCGCATTTACCAAAGAAGCCAAGTCTATGCTGGACACGTCCCCATATTCTCTGTGGGTTGTCGTTACAGATGTTATATCCGTCATGTATAACACGTCTTTGCCGAAGAAAATGTTTTGCAGTTCGTAGGGAAAATTGACTAGTCTGTCATAAAGCAAAGATAGGAAGTCCTTTTTAGCAACAGCCTGGTCATTAAAAACAACCTTCCCCAATAGAGTGTCGGTGCTGTCAATGTTTCCAAATATCCAATGTGTGCCGGAGCTATCTTTAAACACGTTGGCCGTGTATTCAATTGAAAGTGGATTGGAGGGATTCAAGGCCTGAAGCATCTTCGAAGTTAACAAAAGTTCCGAACCTACGAGACCCGCCGCGCCGCCGCCGAAAATGCTCTTCTTATGCCTCCACATTTTTTTAGACAGCTCATCTTCCCTCAATTTATCATAAACCAAAAAACCCATCCGATTAGCCAACTGGCCGGCCGCATCACCCCCATACTTGCTAACGGTGCCGGCTATTCTATCGTCGTTTAAAATATCTATCACATCAGAGACGTTCTTCCTGCTCCTGCCGTTGTAAGCTATCTCGTCCAGCCAATGCAAGAACCTTTCAGATGCCTCCAAACCATACTTGTTGATGATATCTGCGGCTTTTACAATCACATCCTTGTCTCCAGCATGCCTAGCCAGCCTGGCCAATCTGTAGACCAGTCTATAAGCAGCATCCTTTCCTTCCTGCTTTCCTATAGCATCAACTATCTTTATTCTCTCCCCTTCAGAAAAATCCAGCCTCTTGAACAGACTATCCTCCAGTCTCTCCTGTAACCCTTCCATACAAATTCACTACATAACAGTAGAAAACTAATCTTTTTAAGGCTTTCGCAGGCCGCCCAGCCCCAGCATCAGCTCTTCCAAAGGCAGGGCGGAAGGCAAAGACTGCATGACATAGGCTGCGACATTCTTAGACTCTTTTCCGAAACCTGGCTCCAAATACCCAGATATCTTGTCGACCGCAGACTTCTGCTCTTTCTTCATCCTATCGTAGGGTACGATTCTGTCATAACCATTGAACAGTCGCCTGTTATTGTAAACTGTGTCCAACAGCACTCTAGCAGCTTCAGAACAAGGCCTTCTAAGCTTGGCCATAGACGTGAGCCGTTCCTTTACAGCAGGCCTGTATCCGGTTTCTTCCAGATAGCTTTTCAGGAACTC
>CAYJRO010000168.1:0-333 GCA_964372425.1 uncultured archaeon | reverse complement strand
TTGTGTTTTTCTGCCAGCATCCTATGCCTGTATCCGGAATTCCCGTCAGCGAACCCCCAGATTCCTTCTTTGCCAAGAAGTTTTTTAAAAGAGTAAACGGCCAATACAACACCCGGCACAGCAAAGATAAACGGTGCTACATAACCGTTGGAAAAGACGTGAGCCAAGGTATCCAAAACCACGTTGCCTGTGCCGCCATTTGCCAGAATCGCCTTGGCGGAAGCCATAGCAATCCTTGAGTCATATGCTAAGAAAGAGCCGCTGAAAGCAGATGCAAAAGAAGCCGCCAAAACGGAACTTCTTACAAATGGGTGCCTATAGCCATCCATTCTT
>CAYJRO010000167.1:0-2172 GCA_964372425.1 uncultured archaeon | reverse complement strand
TGTGGCTTCGTACGGCTTCGCGCAGCCTAACGACCTCCTTTTTCAACTGTTGAAGATTTTTATTTTTTAAATCCTCTTCCATCATTCATACCTTAGTAAAATTTATCGGAAGCCTGTTAAATAAGTTTGTGTCGCAGCCTAGACGGGAGAATAGAAATTAAGCAACGGGAAACTCCTTTGTAAAGCGGTTCTTGCAGACGACACGTATGTAGAAGCCTTGTTCCTTCTGTTGTAAAGCAGTTCCGAGTATTCGTAAAAAATGTCCAGATGGTGGAGGAAGTCGTTGAGTTTCTTCTTGTCATACGGCAATGTAGCTATCTTTCCATGGGCTTCGTCCTTCTTCTTAGTGACATCTTCCCATGAGTAATGACCTCTTGTAAACAGTGTGTCGATGCCTCTTTCAACATCTATCGGAAAGTCTTCTATGTCGTCCAGCAGTTGTGTATAGGCGCCTAGGTCGAAAAAAGCATCTTTTTCCTCCAGTGTCAGATCGTCTTTTACAGCGTACAAAAACAGGAGCATGGCATATCCGCCTTTCAGGAAAGACACCCTTTCAAGCTCCTCTTTGTCCAGCTTCTGACCGCTGTTTATGCTAGGTATCTGTTTGAACGATGCCATCTGTGCACTGTGCATTTCTCTTAGGGTGTCGTAAAAGCTTCCGTGTTTGTCCTGAGGGAAGCTTTCTCTTAGCCTCGACCCGATATCGAAGAAAAGCTTCTCCTGCTCAGTGACAGGATTGAAGCTTTTGCCGTCCAGCACAAAATTCACTATGGCTTTGAAATCCGAGTTTTCCCTGTGGCTTTCCATGTCGAAGAAAGAATCATAAAGCGGCGTCAGCAGACCTATGTACATAGCCACGTCGTCCTTGATTTTGTAGCCGGTAAGCCTGGCGTATTCCGACAACATCCCGGTTATCCTATACAATCCCATGTAAAACCTCGAGTCCCACCAGTCTGTCGCGAACGACGGGTATTTTTCATGTATCGTGGGGAGCAGAGATTTTTGGTACATCTTGCCGACTCTAGTCACGTTTTTGAGAAGATTTATCAGGCTTGACGGATGCATTATGCCAAGATGCACGAAGCTCTTCAGGCTGAACTCGGCGTTCTTGCCTATGTATACTGCGTGCGACGCTGCTAATCTCGACTTGCGGAAACCCCAGACAGCCAGCCTCCCCAGTTGGACTATGGGATTGGATTCCATCTCCGAGCTTCCTTTTCCTGGCGCAAATTCCTTTTTTATTTCCTCCAGCTTGTAGCCTAGCTTTAAAGCGCCCCATTCCAAGTTGTCAAAATCCTCGGGGCTCGCACCAGACTTTAGCTTTTCGCTGACTCCTTTAAGATAATCGATTTCTCCTGACAAATAGCGCCTGAGACCGCCGTATTTTATTTTCTTTTCCGTAAAAATACCGAGCAATGCGCCAGTTAGCAGTGTGCCTATTCCAGTAGCAAGCAGGATTGGGGCTGTCAGTTCGCTGGGGGAAGTTTGCAGATATGAGGACAATTGGTTAATAGCGTCGGTCACTATTGGTGCCTTGTAATGCGTCAGCAGAAAACCACTGCCAGATATTATAGCAGACCCCGCCATGCCTCCCATACCGTCCTTTAGCCAATCATCGGCCTCAGACAACTTGTATAGTGTGGATTCGGCTTCCCGGACCAATTTGTCTAGCTCTTCTGGCCGCATAAATTAATTAAGATGGCAAAACTTTAAGTCCTTTAACAACAGCATTCAGGAAGAATATTCCTGCCATTCCTTGTGCGTTTCCACAAAATGTTCTGTATAAGGACAATCCGGTCTTACCTTCAAGCCGTTCTTCTTGGCGAACTCGAACGCAACCACGGTCAGCTTTTCAGCCAGTCCTTTGCCCCTTTCCTCCGGTGGCGTGAAAGTGTGGTAGATGCCCATTACCTTTCCTTCTATCCTGTAAAGAACTTCTGCATCGCCGTGGCTGGTTTTTACGAAGAATCTGCTGTCCCCGTGTTTTATTTCCATGAATTAGAATTATGGGCGTGCTAGAAATAATATTTAACAGCCGGTTTAGAAAGCTGAGGACAACAGCTGCCGTCTGCATGATAACAGTAGTATCTATATGACTTATGACAGGAAAGTCAGACACCCTAGTCATCCTGTCGGCGAAAGATTTTAAAATACCCAATACAAATCTAAATA
>CAYJRO010000166.1:0-2189 GCA_964372425.1 uncultured archaeon | reverse complement strand
TTAATACGGAGAGAATAGATCATCTTTATTCGGATATGCACCTTCCCAATACCCGACTTTTTCTCCATTATGGGGACATCTCTGACTCCAGTATGATGACAAACCTGATGTATCAGATTCAGCCGAATGAGGTTTACCATCTCGGTGCGCAGAGTCATGTTCGGGTAAGCTTTGACATGCCGGAATATACGGGGGATGTTACGGGTCTTGGAACCGTGAGGATATTAGAAGCCATTCGACATAGCGGTATCCGTCCGAGGTTCTACCAGGCTTCCAGCAGCGAAATGTTCGGAAGTGCCGCGCCCCCGCAACATGAGAAAACTCCTTTTCAGCCCCGTAGCCCTTATGGCGCTGCGAAGGTCTATGCCTACTGGATGGCAAAAAATTATCGAGAGGGCTATAATCTCTTTGCCTGCAACGGTATTCTGTTCAATCATGAATCCCCACGCCGGGGAGAAACATTTGTATCGCGGAAGATTACCAAAGCCGTTGCCTGTATTAAATTGGGATTGCAAGATAAGCTCTATCTGGGCAATCTTGATGCAAAAAGAGACTGGGGTTACGCCAAAGAATATGTAGAGGCCATGTGGCTAATGCTCCAGCAGGACCAGCCTGAAGATTTTGTTATCGCGACTGGCGAGACACACTCTGTTCGAGAATTTCTGGATGAGGCATTTGGATATTTGGAATTAGATTGGAGAAAATGCGTAGAGATCGACCCTCGTTATTATCGGCCGACTGAAGTGGATATTTTGTGCGGGGATGCCTCTTATGCCAAAACGAAACTGGGTTGGGAGCCAAAGGTCCGATTTAAGGAATTGGTGCGCATCATGGTGGATGCGGATTTAAAGTCAGAGCAGCTTAAACTTGAAGGGACTCAATCACAGGTAAAATTATGAGCTTCTGGAAAGATAAAAGAGTTACTGTTACGGGTGGAGCCGGGTTCCTTGGATCCTTCATTGTCGAAAAGCTCCGTGGACATGGTTGCAAAGAGGTTTTTGTCCCCAGAAGCAAGGATTACGACCTCGTTCAGATGGACGCTGTGAAACGGCTATATAAAGATACACGTCCAGATATGGTGATTCATTTAGCGGCGCAAGTGGGTGGAATCGGGGCAAATCTGGCTAACCCTGGAAAGTTTTTCTATGATAATATCATGATGGGTGCCCAACTGATGGAGGAAGGCCGCCAACTTGGTCTTGCAAAATTCGTTGCCCTTGGAACGATTTGTGCCTATCCTAAATTTGCTCCCATTCCATTTAAAGAAGAGGATATATGGAACGGATATCCAGAAGAGACAAACGCCCCTTATGGTTTGGCCAAGAAGATGTTGTTGGTTCAATCTCTGGCCTATCGCCAGCAATATGGATTTAACTCGATTGTGCTTTTCCCCGTTAACCTCTATGGCCCTCGAGATCATACCGATCTGACTACCTCTCATGTTATTCCAGCCTTGATCCGAAAGTGTATTGAGGCAAAGGACAAGGGGGAACCTTCTATAACGACATGGGGGACAGGCACACCAACACGCGAATTTCTTTATGTCGAGGATGCGGCCGAGGGAATCTTATTGGCAGCAGAACACTACAACTGTTCTGATCCGGTGAACTTGGGGGCTGGATTTGAAATCACCATTAGGGATTTAGTGGTGAAGGTTGCAGAACTTGCAGGGTTTTCTGGAAAGATTGTCTGGGATACGACGAAACAAGATGGTCAGCCGAGACGATGTCTAGATACGACGAATGCATACAAGGAATTTGGTTTCAAAGCAAAAACAAAATTTGAAGAAGGTTTAAGAAAAACAATAGAATGGTACCGTGAAATCGTTAATGAGTAAGGTCTAAATGCAAATTAAAAGTCGGGTAAGGCAATTTCTCATTAGGTCAGGTCTTTGGTATCCACTGAATCTATTAAGAATGACTCCTAAGATTCTACATTGGCTGAGATCGGGCTGTAGTGGTGCTGCTCCACATCCAATCAAGATGATGGTGGTAGGGTCTTACTTAAAACAGTTCTCCATAGCCGACTTTGTGGAAACTGGAACCTATCTTGGGGATACTCTAGGCTATATTGCCAAACGTGGCGTTCAATGCGCAAGTATTGAGCTTTCGCAAGAACTTTACGAGGCTGCATGTAGGCGATTTAATGGATATAAGAACGTAAGACTGGTGCAAGGAGACAGCGGTCAA
>CAYJRO010000165.1:0-2191 GCA_964372425.1 uncultured archaeon | reverse complement strand
AGGATTAGTTTCAGTTTCTGGCCGAGTCATTAAGATTACGCCTTTATCGGGACCTTACTTACCTAAAACGGAAGACAAAATTATTGCCAGAGTTATGGACATCACCATCAGTGGCTGGCGCTGTGATACTGCTACAGCTTATACGGCTATGCTTAATGTCAGAGATGCTACCACTCGATTTGTCAAGAAAGAAGAAGATTTGAGTCAAATTTTAGCTATCGGCGATTATGCGGTAGTCAAGATTGTCAATGTAACTTCTCAAAATCTTATCGATTTGACCATGAAGGAACCTGGATTACGCAAGATCACTGGCGGACGGATCATCAGCATCAACTGTCAAAAAGTTCCACGAGTTATCGGAAGACAAGGAAGTATGATCACCCTGATTAAAGAAAAGACTGGCTGTGATATCACGGTCGGTCAGAACGGCCTGATCTGGATCAAAGGGACGCCGGAAGGCGAATCTAAAGCGGAAAAAGCGATCAAGCGTATTGAAGCAAAATCCCACCTGGAAGGATTGACCGAAAAAATGGAAAAATTCTTAGGAGAGGGTGCATAAAATGGCATACACAAAAGATCAGGATTTTTTGGATATCATTTTAGGGGTGAACAACTAAAATGACATACACCAAACGAGTAGACGGGCGTAAAATTGACGAACTTCGTCCTATGGAAGCAAAGGCCGGCGTGGTAAAAAATGCGAACGGCTCCGCTTCATTCAAGATTGGAAAAACCTGGGCTATCGCCGGGGTGTATGGTCCGCGGGAAGTAGTTCCTCGGTTCATGGCTAATCCTAGGCATGGGATCTTGCGCTGTCATTACACTATGATGCCGTTTTCCGGTTCAGGAGAACGTATCAAGCCGGGAAGAAGCCGTCGCGCTCAAGAGATTTCCCTGGTCATGGAAAAATCACTGGCTCCAATAGTAGACTTATCTGCATTTCCTAATTCCGTAGTAGACATCTTTGTGGAACTTCCACAGACTGATGCAGGAACACGCTGCGCAGCTATCTCTGCCGCGTCTATCGCTTTGGCAGATGCAGGGATACCAATGAAGGATATGGTAAGTTCTGTCGCCGTCGGACAAGTAGACGGTATGGTGGTAGCAGACTTAAATTACAATGAAGAAGCATATCCGGCAATTGTGTCAGATATTCCGGTAGCGATGTTACACAACACCAAAGAGATCACTCTGCTGCAGATGGATGGAGAAATTTCCAAAGAAGACCTGCTCAAAGCGTTAGAATTAGCTAAGGTAGCGACAGAAAAGGTCTACCAATTACAGGTAAAAGCGTTAAAAGAAAAATACGCTGTCAATAACGAGGATAATTAAAATGATAGTCAATAAAGAAACAATCGCAGAATTAGCGAAAGAAAATAAGCGGTTAGATAACCGCAGCTTGAAAGAGTTCCGTCAGCCTATCTTAGTCGAGACTAATATCTCTTGGACTGCAGAAGGTTCTGCCCGAGTCCAGATCGGAGAGACAGTGGTCATGGCCGGAGTAAAGCTTTCCATCGAGAAACCGTATAACGATACTTCTGATGAAGGCGGCATCATGGTAAATGCTGAATTATCGCCTATCGCCAGTCCTGAATTTGAAACTGGTCCACCTGGCATTAAAGCGGTGGAATTAGCCAGAGTGGTTGATCGCGGTATACGTGAAGCAAAGGCGATCGATCTGAAAAAACTCTGCATTGTGCCGGGAGAAAAAGCCTGGTTTGTGATTGTAGACATCATCAGTATCAACGATGGCGGGAATTTGTTAGATGTGGCAGGATTAGCTGCTCTGGCCGCGCTGAAAACAGCAAAGTTCCCAGTGGTGGATCCGGAAACCGGCGCTATCGACTACAAGCAGAAGACTGATAAGTCCTTGCCGTTGACCAAAGAACCATTGCCTATCACTATCTATAAAGTAAATGGCGTTTTGTTGGTTGATCCAACTAACGAAGAAGAGAAGGCCTACGAAGCGCGATTGACAGTAGGTTCAGATGCCAAGGGAACTATTTCCGCATTACAGAAAGGCGGCGATGTCCCTCTTACCATAGAAGAAATTGGAAATATGGTTGATTTAGCGTTGGAAAAGGCAAGATTTTTAAGGAGGGAGCTTAGCAAAGCGCTAAAAACGTAAATTAAAAGATTAAAATAACGACAAAATGGCAGCCAAAAAACTACATATTGAATAATAGATGGA
>CAYJRO010000164.1:0-2218 GCA_964372425.1 uncultured archaeon | reverse complement strand
TTCTTCTTGCCCAGGCACAGCACTCCGATGAGGTCATCGTGGAGGGTGAGCGGCAGGCACAGCCGGGCGTTGAGCTGTTTGAGCCGGCTGATCACCGGCTCTGGAAACCGTACCTTGCCGAGCTCCCCATCTTGCCCGATCGGCTCGTGGGTCTCCCGCAGGAACGTGATGAACGGCTCCTGCTCCTCCAGGACGAGCTGCTGGCCATTGATGCCACGACCAGCCGCCAGCTCGTAGCCCCGCGTGTCCTTGTTCAGCAAGAGCAGGCTGCAACTGTCCAGCTTGACCGTCTCGGTGAGCGTCTTCACCGTCATCTGGAGCAACTGCCGCAGGTCCACCATCACCATGACCTCATCGCTGAACTTCCGCAGCAGCTCCTTGTAGTCGTACTTCTTCTGAAATAGATAGCGATCGGTCACGTTCACCAGCCAAGTGCGCAGCGGGCCGTAGACTGCCGCGATGATCGAGGCCGCGAACACGTTGGTCAGCCACTCAGGGATGTGGATAAACCGCACCAGCACATCCTGCGACACGAACGCCACGAACGACGCCACCCCCACCACCGCCCCCACCAACCCCGCAAACACCACCGTCCTCTTAATAACAACTTCAATATCCAGAAGCTTGTATCTGAGAATCGCATAGGTCACTGTTCCAACGTACAGAGAAACTAACGGATTAAGGAATGGTGGGATCGGTATCCTGTACCAGGTAAGATAGTTTATTGCGCCAGAAAAGTATCCTATAGTTGTCCCTATAAACACATAAAGGACCTGATTTCTGAGAATGCCGGAATCACGCTTCAAGACTTGCAACATCAAGGAGTGGGAATAGACGATATTTGCAAAAAAATGGAGTGTATGGAAAAAGAAAAGAAGCCCTGGCTTCAACCAATAGGGGAAAACAAGGAAGGGGCCAATATCGCTTGCAAACCACCTTGTATAGACGGTCAGGGCAAGGAGGGAGCTTACAAGATAGTTACCCAGATTGATTTTCTTATCAGAGATTTTAAGGAACGTTAAAATGAAATGGGTGAAAGTAGTTGGTATGAATATCACAAAGAGCATCAAGGTCCTAAGGTAGACCTCGGCCAGCCGACCATTTTCTGCACACAACCATAAGAAATAAAACAGAGACCATCCTGCAACCGTAAGGGCGAAGAGAGAGAAAATCTGATTAGTGCGTGATTTTGGGTTTTTGAAGAAGACAAGAATGGCTAAGGCGGCTGAGGTAATAAAATTGAGCAAGCCTGCTAGGACATAATAATTGAGGGGCATCCTTTCCCACATCCAAATTAGGCCTTGGCTAATATGAGGAAGAAAATTGTTCCGGTGCCTTCCTTTTCAATCCGCAAGGAGTACTTCTCCAATCCCAACTCCTTTGCAGCACCAATCAAATCATCCTTGGACCTCTTAATAAAGGCCCAATCACACAACCAATCCGGGGGTAAGGAGGGAAACGGAATGTCTTTGTCTTTATAAGTGATCACGAGTATGCCCTTGTCGTCCAAGAGTCGAGATAAGAAGTGCAGCAGTTTCTTAAAAATTCTATCAGGCAAATACTCGGTCAAACCGAGGATATAAACGACATCCTGTCTTCCTATAAGATCATAGTATTTGCTATCCCTAAAAAGATTCAACACGTTCTCATTCAAAAACCTCACTGTGATATTTGGTGGTAACTTATCCAAAGCAGACTTAGAAAATTTCAGAGAACCTTCATCGTTATCTAAGCCGGTAAAGCACAGGTTTGCCTTAGAGGTCAGGAGCGGATCGGACAAAAGCTCTCTCATCTCTCTGCATGGGCCGCAAGCTACGTTGAGTAGCCTTAGACAAGAGGAGCCATTATTTTCTATAAGATCCTGTAATACGTTTTTCATCTTGTTTTTTCGAGTCCGAACGGCCTGGGTATAAGCGTTATTCAGGAAATATTTGTCGAAATGGAATCCGATGGTCTTTTCTTTTGCGAGCGGTTTGCCGTTGTAGATTATTTCAAAGAGCTCATAGTCACCCGGATACCCCCTTGGCTTTTCATAACCCATTTTCATTATGGGGCTTTGATAAAACCAGCAGCCAGTTAATTCCCGAAATAGTTGTTTTATCTTCTTCATGCCTAAATTATCGACTCTCCCCTCCAGCGCATTTCCCTTCAGAAGAAGATTATCGGTGAGGGTGGTTAGTCTTTTTTCGATCTCTTCTGATTCAATCTCCCCATTGGT
>CAYJRO010000163.1:0-2260 GCA_964372425.1 uncultured archaeon | reverse complement strand
TATATCGTGGTCAAGCGTGCCGCATGTGGTGCTGATGACGTCGAACCACTTCCTTTTTACCATATCTTTGATAACACCACGTGTTCCAGTAGCAATTATATCTGCAGGGAAGGAAAGGAAGTTTAGGCTGTTTTCATCTTTAATAAACCCCTTTACTATTTCCACCGCCGTGGCAAGCTTTTTAGCAGTGAACCCCCCGGAGGCTTTCATCTGCCTGACCAGTTCTCTTGTGCCGGAATCGCTTATATTGAAGTCCTTTACGGGTATCATGAAAATCAGTATGGTTTTGGAAGCTTAAGTTTTTACAGCACACAGAAGATAGATATCACCAGCAGTATCACTCCTATCGAGAACCAGATCTTCAGCAGGACATCGCCAGCAAACGAGGCGAACACACCTATCAAAGGCATCTTGTTCAGCTTGGACAGGCCGAACAGCACAGTCAGTATGGATACATATCCGAGTATGGGATAGAATATTGCCGCGAGCCCAGGCATGGCTGCCTGCCATATAGGCTGTAGCAGGAACCACCCTATTGTTTCGCATACCATGTCCATCTGATTAAATATTAGTAGAAAAGAGTTTTAAGCTTGATTATTCCACACCCAGTTGATGGTAGATGAAAGTCCACACATCGGCTTTTCTCTCAATCATTTTATTAATGGATTCACCATAGTGTCCTGCGCTCATTTCAGTTCTTATTAAAATGGGGGTTTCAGATGAGTTAGCCGTTTGCATAGCGGCTACCATTTTCCTAGCGTGGCCAGGACTCACCCTAGTATCTTTGTCGGCGGCATCAAACAGTACAGCAGGATAATTGACACCTTCTTTCACGTTGTGATACGGCGAATACTTTATAAGATAGTCGAAATCTTCCTTGTTGTCGGCACATCCGTACTCTGGAATCCATAGGGGTCCGCCATCACCCATCTTATGATATCTTATCATATCAGTCAAAGGTACGGCTGGGACGGCGGCTTTGAATAAATCGGGTCGTTGAGTCACACATGCCGCTACGAGAAGACCGCCATTGCTGCCACCTGTGATAGCCAGCCTGTCTTTATTGGTGTAGCCACTTTCCACAAGCCACTCGGCAGCCGATATGAAGTCGTCGAAAACGTTCTGTTTGTTTCCAAGCATGCCCGCTTTATGCCACTCTTCACCATACTCCCCGCCACCTCGCAGATTAGCTACAGCGTAAACACCGCCTCTTCGCAGGAAAGGCTGTATGGTATAAATGAAATGGGGCGTCTGGCTGGAATTGAAGCCCCCATAGCCGCTCATAACTGTGGGGTTGTTGCCATCCAACACCAAATCTTTCTTATGAACCATGAACATAGATATTTTTGTGCCGTCTTTGGATTTGTACCAAACCTGATGAAGTTTCAGGTCGTCTAAATCAAGGTTTGTCTTCAGGCTTGCTATTTTTTGACGTCTAAGTTTTGTCAGATCGTATCTATAAATGGTTTGAGGTCTAATAGAAGAGTTAAAGTCGAAGAAAAGCTCCTTGCCGTCCAAACTTCCCTTAACTCCTTCAACGGTACCCCTTTCGGGCAATTTGATCTCCCTTATGAAATCGCCGTTTTTACTATACAATACTAACTTGTAAGAGGCGTTTGACAGATATCTGGCCACTATTTTATCTCCGACCATATCGAACCACTCCAGCTTGTCTTTATTCTCTGGTACAATCTCTATCCATCTTCCTTCGCCAGCATCGTCTATGCTAAAGCTCACTATTTTGAATCTCGGCGCGTTGTGGTTAGTCCTCACATAAGCCTTGTTTCTGTGGACATCTATGTGATAGCCGAAAAAGGCGTCTATATCTTTTATAAGAGGCTTGATTTCGGAATCTGTTCTTAAATCTGTGTAATATATTTCATTTCTTACACTGCTATTTCCGACATAGATTAAAAGATAGTTGCCGTCTTTAGACGTTTCTAACGAGCACCATTTCTCTGAAGGTAAATTCTTGCCGAAAAGCGCGGCATCTTCTTCGTGAGGTGTGCCCAGCTTATGGAAGTAAATTCTATGTAGGTCCTTTTCCTCAGTTTCCACGCCAGGCTGGGGCCATCTGGAATAGAAAAATCCTGTACAGTCTTTCAACCACGCTATCAAAGGGTACCTTATTTCTGGTATCGTGTCTTGGAGAACCTCGTTCTTGTCGATATCAAGAACTTTTATAGTCTGCCTGTCGCTGCCGCTGCTTGTCACAGGATAGGCTATAAGTTTGCCATTAGGAGATATTTCATATCTGTCG
>CAYJRO010000162.1:2107-2316 GCA_964372425.1 uncultured archaeon | reverse complement strand
GCCGTCTGGCATTCCACCAGGCATCCCGCCCGGCATGCCACCGCCACCCCTTCCCAGCTTGTTGGCAGAAATAACGTCGTCTATCCTGAGTATCATCTCAGCGGCCTCGGCTGCAGACTGTATGGCCTGGGTTTTCACTTTCAAAGGCTCGATGACATTCATGCTCCAGGCATCACTAACTTTTCCGTTGAAGACATCAACTCCATAAG
>CAYJRO010000162.1:0-2097 GCA_964372425.1 uncultured archaeon | reverse complement strand
GAATGTCAATCGGATCCAATCCCGCGTTCTCAGCTAGGCTTCTGGGAACAATTTCCATGGAATCGGCGAATGCCTTTATAGCCAGCTGCTCACGGCCGGAATATTTTTCGGAGAACTTTCTGACTCTTTTTGCCACTTCGGCTTCAGGAGAGCCGGCTCCTGCAACTACCTTGCCAATCTCTATCGCGCTTGCTACCGCGCCGATGGCATCCTCTACGCTCCTGTCGACCTCGTCCACCACATGTTCTGTGCTCCCCCTTACCAGGATAGTCACAGCCTTCGGATCCTTGCATCCTTCTATAAATGTCATGGCTTCCCCGCCTACCTTTTTCTCCTCTACAATCTTGGAATGGCCCAAATCCTTTGCAGAAAGGTCGTCCAGGTTGGAAACTATCCTTCCGCCTGTGGCTTTGGCCAGCGCCTCCAAATCTGATTTCTTAGTCCTTCTCGCAGCCAGTATTCCCTTCTTGGCCAGATAATGCTGAGCGACGTCGTATATACCTTTCTGGCACATCAGGACATTTGCGCCGCTATTCACCACCTTTTCGACCATGTCCTTGAGCATCTTCTGTTCCTGATCGACAAAAGCCTGAATCTGGTCGGGAGATGTTATCCTTATCTCGGCGTCAGTCTCTGTCTCCTTCACTTCCAGAGCCACGTCCAAAAGAGCAATCTTCGCGTTCTCCACCTTCTTCGGCATTGCCGGATGAACTACTTCCTTGTCTATCACCACGCCCTTTATGAGCTGCGTGTCATCGGCGCTGCTGCCGTGCTTTTTCTCCCTCTTGATGTTGTCGTCGTCTACAGTTACCTTGCCGTCTTTCTTTTCAGCCACTGTCCTTACCGCATCGACTATCAGGGCAGCAAGCTTAGGAGATCCTTTCTCAACGGACTTGCCTGACAGTGATGTTACAGCAATCTTCTTCAAAGTCTCGACATCGTCCAAGCTGACAGGCTTGGCGATATCGTTCAAAATTCTCAAAGCCTCTTCCATGGCTATCTTGTAGCCGCGCGCTATTACTGTGGGGTGGATGTTCTGCTCGAGCAGCTGCTCGGCGTTCCTCAAAAGCTCCCCCGCAAGTATAACAGAAGTGGTCGTACCGTCGCCTACTTCCTCGTTCTGGGTCTTCGCAACCTCGACCATCATCTTGGCAGCAGGATGCTCTATCTCCATCTCCTCTAGGATAGTGACCCCGTCGTTTGTTATAACAATGTCTCCAATCGAATCCACGAGCATCTTGTCCATGCCTTTCGGTCCGAGCACGCTCCTAACAGCATCAGCTACAGCCTTGGCCGCGGCTATGTTGTTCTTCTGGGCATCCCTGCCGGTGGTCCTTAGAGCTCCCTCTGGCAATATCAAGATGGGCTGCCCGCCCAAATTTCCTACCATCGCTTGCGGCATCTTTTATCACTCTGTTATTGAAACCTTCAATTAATTATTAATGACATAGCAGGTATAAAAGCTTTTCGGTACCCCCCATTTTCTATAATTTAATGTAAAAAATACAAACATACAACTGATGTTAAGATGACGAATTTTGCCTCTTTCTGCCAAGCCTGTATGTTATTTCATCTTTCAGAGTGCCTGCTGAGGCTATTAAAAAAAGTGCCAAAATCATTTCTGGTCCCCAATCATAGTTCATTAGTTTATACGCACCTTCTACAGCAGTGCCTTGGTAAGCAGCGGGAACTGTGCGTTGAACGTCGCCCAAAACATGTCCAATTATGCCCCCAGTAGCACCGCAACTTACATAGACGGCGATGACCACGGCATTAGCTTTTATTTTGCCAAACATTATTCGTCACCTTACTTATTTATTGGACATAAAAGTATTTAAATGTTTTGTCACCTATAGGTAGTTACTTATTAATCATTGTTATTACAACTATAACAATCTGGCAGACGGAAACATTTTAACGAGACATACAAATCACTTTTATGGAAACACTTTTCCAGCGCCATTTTAGGAAGATATTCGAGTTTGCCGTTCTTGGAAGCAGGGGAGGCGGCACAAGATTGAAGATAATAAGGATTATAACCATGGAACCTATGAACACCACCAGGATATCCAAGAAGCTCAAGATGGACTACAAGAC
>CAYJRO010000161.1:0-2317 GCA_964372425.1 uncultured archaeon | reverse complement strand
GCCATGTATGAACAGGATCTTTCGGTTGGACCTTTTCCTGAAAGGGAACACAGGTTCAATACGATCAAACATTAGATTCCAACCGTCAAGGGGCAATTGATTTCTACAAGCATATAGAAATGATGTGAATTTGAAAGCGGTAGGGATTTTTGATTTTACATTTTCATCCCCCACATAGAGTATTGGAAATAATTTGATCAACTTATGACCTAACGTAATTTCCTGCCATAATCTTGTAGGTCTTAATTTCTTATCTGAAGTTACACCTAACCACTCAATTTCAAAATCTTGGGGAGCGTGTTTAACGAATCCTCTGAGAAACGTTCCAACCCCGCCAATTTTACTTCCCAACGGATCTACGGGGTGTATAATGCAGACTTTTATTTTATGGCCTATGTTGAACACTCGTATCCTCTTACTTAATAAAGAGCCGGTTGGGATATCATAGGATACGCCTTTTTAATTTCCACAGCAAGCGGGAGATTCCTCTATAAGACTACGCAAGCACGATGTCAGCCCGATTTTTCCATGTATACCGAGTTATAAACTCATGATGTGCGGTGAGCCCTAACGTCCTCTTAAGACTCGGGTTGTTCGCCAAGTTCAACAGTGCGTTTTGCCAGGCCTCTATATCGTGCGGCGGGCAGAGCAAGCTATTCACTTCATGACGGAGCACTTCTTTCAGTACGGGAAGATCCGACGCAACGATCGCCTTGGCATGAGCCATGTACTCGAATATTTTTAAAGGGGACATCCATTCACCTATGTTCGCCGGGCCTCGATAAACGCCTACTTCCATCTGGTAAGGGGCCAGGACGACATCGAACAGGTCGTAATATTTGTCCAGAAGACCATGAGGGATAAAACCGTGGAAATAAATATTTTTTGCCTTGGCAAGCGTCTTCCAGCGCTTGATATTTTTTCCAGTTCCACCCACTACATGAAAATCAAAGTTTGGAAGACGCACGGCCAACTGAGCGATAACCTCCATCCCCTTGCCACGATACAGATGCCCCACATAACCGACCCGGAGACATTTATTCTGACCCGGTGATACAAAGTCATCACCCACGGGCCTCATTGGCTCAGGCAGGTTTGCACCATCGTGTGCCACCAACACACGATCCTGACTCATCCAGGAGAAGATCCGAAGGTACTCTCGCCGTAGAGCATCGGAAATCACGACAAGGCGTTTTAAGTTTTTGAGGCGCAGAAGGCGAGCCTCTAAGTATTTCCGAATTCTATTTGGAGGGGGGATGTGTGTTTCATAAATAAAAGGACGGCCGGTTGAGGCCATCAGCAGCAAGCTGTAAACATCCCTACCGTAAAAAATATCCGGCAATGGATATCGCATCATTTTTTTCTTCACCTGCCAAGCATAGAACCACCCCCCGACACCTCGTAATGACGGCCAGGATTGCTTCTGGATGTCGAAACAGCGTTGTACACCATAGTAGTGATACTCATCATCTACTCGCTCCCGGCATTCACGCACAAAAAGCACTACCTCGTGTCCGTTCTTTACAAACGCCTCACACATTTTCATAACGTGAATGCTGTTTGCTGAACGTGAAGGAATTTCGGAGCTTGACAGGTAAGCAATCTTCATATGACGTCTATTTGCGTGCTATTGCAAGAAGGACGGGTAACAGTGCAGGGCGACATCGGCTGATAAGATCTATGAGCCACTTCTCTCGCCAACGTTTATTCGAAGCTCCGACCCACTTGCAATAATCCACCTGAATTTCACGAAAACCGTATCGCTGAAGCAGAGAAGTGAGCGCATCTTCGTCGAAATAAAGAACATGCTTGGCAATTTCTTTTTGATACGCTGGTACCTTCCCGCTTTTTACAACACTGGAGATCGACAATACGTTGTACCGATTCGGAGTAGTCAGAAGCAACTTGCCGCCCTCGACAAGATGTTCCCCGACGCAATTGAAAAAGCCGCCTGGATTTGATAAATGTTCAATCAGCTCACCCGCGATCACCACATCAAATTTCTCACCCAAATTGAAATTTTCCGCATCGCCCTCACGGATATCATACCCCATGCGGCCCAAGGCTGTTACCTGTTCCGGGTTTTTCTCCAAACCGACCACATGTTCAGCTATCTCGGCGATTCTGCGATGCATCCAACGGTCAAGCTTCTCTTGGTTAACAGTCCCGACGAGCTCGGCCGGACCGATATCCAAGACTCGTTTGTTCTGCACATGAGGCTTAATGAATTCCCATCGTGTTTCGTAGACCACTATACAAACCTCTCTTTTACTAACCGCACCAAGGGATGTTCTTCCATACGGCCTTCAACATATTG
>CAYJRO010000160.1:0-2320 GCA_964372425.1 uncultured archaeon | reverse complement strand
ACCTGCCAGAGCAACCTGACTGCCATGTGCACCAAATGCAAGGCGTGCTTCGTAGGCGTTGGAGCACCATGGAGTGACACTATTCCTACCATTTGTACGTCAGCATGTGCATTTCCGTATGACTCGGGTGAAAAATGTCCTGGTGATGTCAGCGTGGTCGATCGTGTTGAGAAAACGAACTGCGCTGCAGCCGGCATTGTTTGATTTATCTTTAGCACGAATTTTTTGTTTTAAATAACGTGCAGGATAATTTTATTTATATGAAAGGTCTGGCCGCCCAACAGGTTGTTCTTCTTGTCATAGGGATAATAGTGCTTGCTCTCGTGCTGTTTCTGGTTTACAATCAGTTCACCAAAAGCAACACTCAGATAGCAAGCACAAGCTGCCAGACTGCGATATCATCCGTGTGCATAAGCTGCAAGACGTGCGTGTTAAGCGGCGGGGGCACCCATTGGTCAGCTTCAGAGACGACCTGTCCCGCCATCGGCACTAACAGCATCCAATTGTCAGCTAACGTCTGCCAGAGACTTTGCGCGCATCCCACAGACTGCGATAAAAGCCAGATAACTACTATCGAACACTGCAGTAGTATACCCAATCCTCCTGGTGTTATTGAAGTGGTGGAACCGGTGGAATGCAGAGCGCTTGGCTCCTAGACAAACTAAACACTTCATAAAGAAAAAATGAAAGTAAAAAATTTTCAAATTGTCTTCCGTTTTTTATTCTAATCTATCAGACTTCCTCTTCTTCAGATTCAGTTCCTTCGGCATCCTCAGACTCCTCGTCCAGAACTCCTGCCTTTTCGGCAACGTCTTTCGCCACATCCTCAGTCTCGGCCAGCGCTGAACCATTTTCAGCAGCCGGTGCTTCGGAAGCAGCGGAAGCGCCGTCGACCCTTTCACCAACAGCAAAGCTTCTGCCAAGGCTCTTTATGTTTACCTTGACTTTCTCGCCCTGCTTTGTGTTAGGAACGAATATCACGAAGTTGTTTATCCTAGCTATGCCGTCTCCCCTGGAGCCGACCTCGGATATCTCTACGTCGTATTCCTTTCCTATCTCGACTGGCTTTGGAAGATCTGGAAGTTGTCTTCGGAAACCTCCGCCGAAACCTCCTCTTCTATTATCTCTGAACATACTTTAGTAACCTCCGTTAGTTTAATCTAGCAAATCGAACGTTCGAAAGAACATTAAGACTTCTAGAATAAGTAAAAGCGCCCTTGAATTTTCCGTACTCGTTTCCTCCTTTATTTTGTATGCTTCGAAAGGTATTTAAAGCTTTCTGTACTATAGATTATTAACTACTTTAGGGTGAATAGAACATGATAGCATCAATAAGGGTCATGGACGCATTGAAGACAATCGGACTGAACCTGTATGAGAGGAAGCTTTGGGTGTCCTTGCTAGCCAAAGGCGCGGCCAGCGCGGGCGAGCTGTCTCAGATGTCCGGCGTGCCGAGGTCGAGGACTTACGATATTCTGGAGAGCTTGACCAACAAGGGATTTGTTATAACACAGGTGGGAAAGCCTGTTAGATTCGTGGCAATGAAGCCCGACGAGGCGATGGACAGGGTCAAGAAGAAGATTGAGAGCGACACTGAAGAGATTATGAAAAGGATTGACGATCTTAAGAAGTCTCCGATTTTAAAGGAGTTGGGCGAGCTTTTCGGGAAGGGCGTTAAGACCGTTGTTCCTGAAGAGATGACTGGAACATTGAAAGGCAAGCACCATATGCACAGGCAGGTGTCTTCCATGATAGCCGGAGCCAACAAAAGGATACAGATTGTTACAAATCCCGACGGGTTGAGGGAACTGCATGACAACCACTTGGAACATCTGAAGAAAGCCAAATCCAGGGGCGTTGATGTCAAGATAGCTACTGTTATGAACGAGGGTTCCAAGGATGCCGCACGCATCTTAGGAGGCATTGCTAACGTGAAGACTTTTGATTCTGATATGCCGGTCAAGGGCAATTTCTTTATCGTGGACGGCAAGGAGATTGTCTTTGCCTTGACAGACCCCGGGAAGGTGCATGACACCCAGCATGTCGCCATGTGGAGCAAGAGCGAGCATGCCGCTTCCGATATGCTGGAGCCTATTTTCAAGATGCTTTGGGGCGCTGCTAAATAGGTGTTGATTATGCCTAGAGCAAAGCTTCTTTTGGATGTACCGTGGTATGCTCTAATCTCAGACAAAGCTTTGCATGACCATATTAATCGGCTCGACTCGGCTATAAGAGAAATCGAGCAGGTTAGAGACAAGAGGTATACATCTTTGTTGGGCAGAGAAATCAAGTAGTTTGATGTGAATGTTAGAGGTCTCGA
>CAYJRO010000159.1:0-2326 GCA_964372425.1 uncultured archaeon | reverse complement strand
AGTGCACCTTCACTTCTTTTATCGTGTTTTCAATCAGGTTATGATTTTTCGGCACAAAGTCCCACAGCCTACCCGAAACCAGTCCCGAGCAGACCTCTTTACCAATTTCCTCCTTCTTTTCAAATACTGTTACATCGTTATTTCTAGCCAACTTCCATGCCAGATATGCACCCGGCGTCCCGCATCCGACTATGCCAACTTTCATAAATCAACTTCTTAGTACAAAGCACTTATTTTTTAATCAGTCTGTTTATCTTGGCCGCAAGTATGAAGTCGTTCTCAGACAGGCCTCCTATGCTGTGTGTGTAAGTCATGAGATTGACTCTGTTCCATGAGTAAACAAGTATGTCTGGATGATGGCCCTCTGCTTCAGCTAGGTCAGCCACCTTGTTGACGAACCTTATCACCTGCTTGAAGTTTTTTAAAACCAGACTTTTCTCTATCTTGTTGCCAATCCTCTTCCATCCTCTGACAAGTCTTAGATACTTCGCCGCCTCTTTAGGCGTGAACGGCTTCCCATTTTCTATCCAGACGCATTTCTTCTTTGTAAGGCCCATAACAATCACGTATCAACAATCACAGTGGCTATCCAGCCGCCCCTTTCTTCCACTAGCCTGAAATGGTGCATGGTGACAGCCTTGGCGTCCACTGTAAGCTCGTGTTTTACCATGTCAAGCTTTTCGCCATAAGCTTTGGCTTCTGCTATCCACCTGCCGTCCTTTGTGATGACATCTACTTCAAACCTGCTGAAAAGCAGCTGCTCGGCATCCTTGTAGAATATTATCTCCTGCAAGAAGTTGAAAAGCAGCATCTCGGCGCTGTCCGACACCACACTTATATCCTTCTCGGACTTGTGCTCCACGGCTTTCAGATCCCTAACCATGATGTTGGTCATTGCTGCGGCCGCTGATTCAAACACTTCTTTTAGCGTCTCGCCGCTAGCTTCGAACGCAATGTCGGCCATTGCTATGTTTTCCAGAAATCTGTAAGGCATACAACCATCTTTAAATAAGATTCATCTTTTAACCCCTTTTATCAATGTTTTTCTACGTCTCATCTTGTCCAGCTGCGACAGCGTCTTTGGGCTAGCTTCCATCAGAGTATACCTAACCCGCCTTTCCAGATCTGTGGACGGCGTCTCCACGCCAGAAAAAGAGCACGTTTCGCATGGCACGTATATCAAAGTGAACACGTTGATTTTGCGGCCTGTGAGAACAGCCTTCACGCGCTTCTTGTACATTGGCCCAGTTCCAGCCACTTGCACATATTCGCTGACACAGCATTCCGGATAGCCGTTCAGCTTGCCTACCGTGCTTATGTCTGAATTCCTGTGGGCCTCGGCATATTTTCTTATAATGTTGCCGTCCCTGCTCACAGTTATTGTATCTGACATGTGTCCGGTCTTTTCCAAATATTCGTGCTCATGTCCAAGTCCTTCCAATATCATCAAAAGTTTTACGTCCAGATACTCCGGTGAAAACTCAGCTATAGGTATGACTCCGCGGCTGGCCAGTATAATCTCTGCCTTGTTGTAGAGCGGCAGCCTAGTGTCTTCCAGTTCCTTTACATAATCTTTCCATTTGCCGTCTTCCATGATTTTATATTCCTCAGAAAACTTTTTAAATGCGACAGGAGACCAGAATCAAATTACTTTTTAAGGCTAGGAAGCGAAGGGCAAATTTGTGTTTGTTGACGGGAAACCTCCCAATGGGTTTACCCCACGCCTCCTAATATATTATTACTACTTACTAGTTAATAATGTTTTGTATATACCAAAATATATTTTGTATTATATATTATAAACACTTTTTCAGGCATGTCCCACGTTTCTCTGTTAGCCCTTGACGTTCCCGCAGGGCACGAGCTTGGCCACTTTCCTGGAAATGCCGGCGAGATGGACAGCTTCAATCACGTCGTCTATGTCCTTATACGCACCGCCAGCCTCCTCTGCTAACCCGGACCATGACACGCTTTTCACATAAATGCCCCTTTTCATCATGTTATTGAACAGCTGCTCTCCCCTAAACTCCCTTGTGGCTCTCGTCCTGCTCATGGTCCTCCCGCTGCCGTGGCAGGTGCTGCAGAAGGTATCGCCGGACTTTTCGCCGCCCACAAGAAGATAGGAGCCTGTCTCCATGCTACCCCCGATTATGACAGGCCCGCCGTCCTTCCTGTAAAGCTCAGGTATCTCAGGCCTGCCAGGATAATAGCTTCCTGTAGCCCCCTTCCTGTGGACAATCAGCTCCTTCTTCTCGCCGCCCACATCATGCTTCTCAAAAGTGGCGCGGTTGTGTGCGATGTCGAACACCTGCTTCATCCCAAGACT
>CAYJRO010000158.1:0-2342 GCA_964372425.1 uncultured archaeon | reverse complement strand
CGGTCCGATATCATGAAATCCAGGAATATGTGGAACAGTATGCCAAAGGATACTACAAGGAACAAGACGGCTATCCTGTGCTTTTTCATCACCCACATAGCAGCGAAAGGTATCAGGAAAAGAAGGCCGAAGACGGGCGTGTGGGTTACCATGCCGTGCGAAAGCAGGTCTACGCTTGCTCCCATTCTTGAAAGTACGAATGTGATAGGAATGTCTATGTCAGGCAGTAGGCCGGCCACTCCCCCTATGAATATGGTCCATAGCGTGAAATATTTTTTGTGCTTGGCGACATAGTCCCTGTACAAGTCCAATGCCACTATTGTAAGCAGGACGTGGGTTACGGCGAACGGCATTAATTATTTATTGGTCATGTTACACAAAAAAGCATTAGTTTAACTCCGCCCGGAATTAATCTTTTTGACAGTAGTTTCCACAGTTATCAGTGCTTTTAATATAAAATAAATATATGCTAAAAATCGACCCTGGTGGGTCTGCTGAATATGCCAACATGAAGAACCAAGCCTTTTTTAAACCATTCTTGACAATAGACCATTATGAAGAACGTCCAAGTTAACATAAGGGAAGTTCCAAAGAAGTGGTACAACATAATTCCGGATCTGCCAGAAAAACTGCCTATGCCAAAAGATCCTGAAAGCGGCGAATCTAAGATTAAGCAGCTGCCTAGAATACTTTTGAAGACTGCGCTAGAGCAGGAATTTTCAGACAAACGATGGGTCAAGATACCTGAAGAACTATCGGAACTCTACCAAAAAGCTGGAAGGCCAAGACCATTGTTCAGAGCTACAGGTCTGGAAAAGTTTCTGAAGACGCCTGCAAAGATTTATTACAAGTCAGAATTTTACTCGCCCACAGGTAGCCACAAGGTTAACACTGCACTGGCACAGGCTTACTATGCCATGAAAGAGGGCAAGGAAAGGATAACTACAGAGACAGGGGCGGGCCAGTGGGGGTCGGCTCTAAGCTATGCGGCAAGCCTCATGGGAATAAAGTGTACAGTATATTGGGTAAGGGCGGCTTACAATATAAAGCCTGACAGGCTGTCATTGATGAAACTTTTCGGTTCTCGGGTGTTTGCGTCGCCGAGCAGCAACACCAACACAGGCAGGGCGCTGTTGGAGAAAGACAAAAATCATCCGGGCTCTTTGGGCATAGCGGTCTCCGAGGGCATAGAGGACACCTTAGGTTCGGAAAACAGCGTGTACTGCCTCGGCAGCGTGTTGAACCATGTGCTGATGCACCAGACTATCATAGGCCTGGAGACCAAGAAGCAGTTTGAATTGTTGGACGAATATCCTGACATAATGATAGGCTGCCTTGGCGGTGGAAGCAACTTCGGCGGTTTTGTCATACCTTTCATATCAGACAAGATAAAAAAGAAGACCGATACCAGGTTCATAGCCGCCCAGACAGAGTCCTCCCCCAGCTTAGTCAAGGGAGAATACATGTATGATTATGGTGACCATGCGGAATTTACTCCGATGATGAAGATGTACACCCTTGGTCACAAGAACCCGTTGCTGCCCCCGATAAAGGCCGAGGGTCTAAGGTATCATGCAGCCGCTCCGATACTGAGCCTTCTGAGGCACCACGGTATAATCGAGGCCGTTTCTTATCCAAGTACAGAGAAAGAAGTTTTTGAGGCCGCCAAGATTTTCACGCAGACTGAGGGATTCATACCTGCGCCGGAGTCCGCTTATGGCATAAAGGCGGCAATCGAAGAGGCAGTCAAGTGCAGGAAGACTGGCGAGAAGAAGGTTATAGCTTTAAATGTTTCTGGCCACGGTTTCCTTGACTTGGGAAGCTACAAAGAAATTTTGAACCTGTGAACAGCTTCTTACAAAGCAATTGAAAACATTTAAACCTTAAGTTGTTAATAAGTTTTATGGCGATTGAAAATCTAAATGTGATACTTGCTATAGTTGATAAAGATATGAATACAAGTGAATTAAAGAAAATATTAGGAAAATATAAAATAGGCATAGAATACAACGGCGATAGTGGCTAAAGAAAATGTATATACTATAAAAGCTTCAGATAAGCAATCTGCAAAATAAATAGTACAAATACTTAAAGGATATCCAAAAACTAGGATAGTAAGATCTGTTTTTGAAGACTTTGTTAATTACCAAAAATACTCTCAATTACTTTAGTTTATGTTTTATCAGGTCTTCTCAGTATAACATGAAATTCTTCAATTGAAAACTAAATAAAATTTACCGTGTGGAGCCCGAGTTTTTTAACGCTTTACTGTTTAAAACGCAAGGCATTTAAAAAGATTACTTGCCTACAATTAACTAAGGCGGTTCCCGTGATTCAGTTGT
>CAYJRO010000157.1:1893-2463 GCA_964372425.1 uncultured archaeon | reverse complement strand
CTTTCAGGACATATACTCAACTCAAAAGACCACCGGTCATATTTATCCCATTTTTCTATGGAATTTAACTTTCTAAGAGGCAAATGGGTAGGCGTTTCCTTCCTTAAATTATCTATAGTAGAATTGTATTCTTCCATAAGCTTCTTAGCTTCGTCTAAATCCCCTAATTTAAATGCAAAGTGTTCTATTTTTTCCATAATTCTGCGTGTACGTTTTTCAATCCTTATTCTATCGATGCCTCTACTGAACCACTCATATTCTTTCATACGTGAAACAACTGCCAAGCGCTCGGGCGAGTCTTCGTATGTATCAAGAATGCTGATAGCTTTTTTTGCACGGTCAATGCTTTTTGAAAGATAGTGTTCTATTAGATTTAGATTATCTTCTTTAGTGGCTCCAGGAGTCAGATAACAACTTTTGGCTTCCAAAAAGTATTTTTCAGCTTTAACCATTTGCCTACGGTATTTCAAACTGTCAGTAAATTTCATACGCATCAAAATAACTATCAAAACCAATCTTTAAGAACCTTTCGGTGCCAAGAGAAGAGGTGAGTTGATGAACCGCCAATAT
>CAYJRO010000157.1:0-1883 GCA_964372425.1 uncultured archaeon | reverse complement strand
TTCGTTTTTTTTGTAAAATGTTCAACTAGAGCATAGCATAACAGTTTGGTAAAATATGAAAACAAAGATTTTTCTGATAGAAAACAAGTTAATTTTATGCTGGAATACATACCGTTCTCTATAGCACTAGCAGGCTCAGCCATAGCTGGGGCATGGGACCTTAGGACGACCGAGATACCGGACATAATACCTCATGCGATGATAGTGATAGCTCTGGCCTTCTGGGGGATACAATCTTTTCTGGTGCAGGACTACTGGCTGGTCGGTCAGAGCCTTCTTGTCGGGCTGGGGCTGCTGGGCATGGGCTTCCTGATGTATTTCACCGGCCAGTGGGGCGGCGGCGACGCCAAGATACTGGCTGCGATAGGGTTCCTGCTACCGGCAAACATCTTCAACACCACACAGCTTCTGCTGCCTTTCCCTCTCAGCTACACTGTCAACGTCTTCCTGCTGGGAGCCGTCTACATGATAGTCTACGCTGTAGTATTCTCGTTCATCAACAGGAAGATAATCCACGATTTTCTCGCAAACGTAAAGTCTAGCATCAAATCCATGTCGCTCATGTTCGCAGTGCTTTTGGCATCCGCCACTTTCCTGACATACGCCATTAACAGCCGGTTTGGCATACCTATAGAGGCGCCATATTTATTGAACACTTCGTTGACGGTGTCGTCGCTGGCGGTCGCTCTCATGCTTGTGTGGAAGTTCGTGCTGTCTGTAGAGAAGGTGGGTTTCAGGAGGAAGATACCCGTAGGCAAGCTCAGGGAAGGCGACGTGCTTATGGACTCGAAGCTGTGGGAGGGAATAACAAAGGAAAACATAAGCAGGATTAAAAAGTCCGGCAAGAGGCATGTGGTCATAAAGGACGGTGTCAGGTTCGGCCCCGTTTTTCCCATAGCACTGCTGTTCACGGTCTATGCGGGAGACCTGCTGGCGATTTTCTTTAATTTTGTTTAGATTTATGAACAAGACGTAAATAATAAATATGGATGCAAGGTCTTGTAATGGTTTTAATCTTCAGCCCAAAACACCCTCGATTTCCTTCTTGTCTTTCCTGATTCTTATCATGCTATATTTCTCAGTTCTGGTTGGTAGCATAGTTTACCAGGAGGCGTACGTCTGCGCCTACGGCAACTTAACTGCGAAGCCGGATGCACAGGACTACCTGTCGTCGCCGGACAGCCTGAACATAAGCGGAATGGGCGAGGTTTTCTTCGACCCGCTTGGCAACAGCACATTCTGCGTTCCTAGTCCGCTGAGCCCCAGTTCTCAGTTGTGGACGTCCACGGAAGGGAAACTCAACCTCAGTATCAATCTTGACTACAAAGGCGGCGTGTTCAAGCTCAACATCCACATAAACAATACATACAGCGGCGTGCAGACAGCCAGCATATTTGTAGAAAACTCTACAGACTGGAATGAGTTCAAGAAATCATTGCTTCTTCCCTACGGCACACAGCGCGTCGCTTTCTCTCTGGAGCTTTTTGTAAACACTACTGTCCAGATAGACAATTTCCTGTTCTTCAACCTCTTGGAGGGGCCGCAGATAATGAATCCCGATGGCAACCTGACAGTCGCAGTCAAGCATCTGGACAACACCCCAGCTTTGACATTGGAATTCCGCGGAGCCTCAGGCTTCACAGGATTCTATTCATTGTTCAACAAGACGTCCGGAGCATTGTTGGGGGACTTTCCTTCGACTAATCTGTCACCAACATTCAAGGCAGACATTCCTAAAGGAAACTATTCCATAGCAGTCTTCAACCCCACTGTAGGCAGCAAGTTCTCCAATGATGTTGAGATTATTAATTCGGATAATGCCACCCTTCCCATAAGCTCCGGCTTTGTCAACCTCACAGTCAGGCACCTCGACGGCACTCCTG
>CAYJRO010000156.1:0-2513 GCA_964372425.1 uncultured archaeon | reverse complement strand
TCATTCCAATGATTTTGCTGCCTTTAATATCATAAGACTCTACACCATTGAAATGATGCTCTTCAGGTAAAACAATTACTTCGCTGTCCGGATTATCAGAATATAATATTTTTCCCAAATCCATTGCAAATCTCATATCTCGTTCAAGTAAATCTTCCGTACTTGTCCATTCACTCTTTAGAAGATTTTTGAAGCCTTTTCCAAATCTCATGTTTGATCAACTTCCTAAATTCAATTAGAACAGTTAACTTTAAAAACCCCACTCGGACAAATCAAACCTTAACAAAATAAACATCGGAAACCAAGTATCTCGGATCCTTTTTGAACTCAGCTTTGACTTTCATCCCTATGAAGATGTCTCCTTGCATTATTCCGACCAATCTGGACAGAAATAATGTATTTACACCTTCGAACTCCACCAAAACCAGGTTGAAAGGCGTCTCCTTAAGGAATTCCTCGCCGCCGAAATAACATGTGGTCCACGAATGAACCTTCCCTTCCAGCGGAAGCTCTAACCACTCAGTCCCGCTGCCGCACTCCATACAGTGGCTTCTAGGAGTGCCATACTTCATGCCGCATTTCTTGCACCTGCTTCCGAACAGCTTGCCTTCGGCCAAACCCAGGAAGAATTTGGAGTCCTGGGCATAGCTGTGGACGTAGTTTATGTGATAGGGAAAAAGTATCACAAGGTCTTCCGTTCCTTTGGGGTTCTTGTACAGAGCAGCACCAGACTTCTTTATCTCTTCCATCACTTCCCTGAACTTTTCGAATTTTTTGGGTTTGGCCACCTATTCCTCACCTTATACAGTCAAACATGTTTCATAAGCTCTTCTCTAGTTATTTTCAAGTCCTTCTTTATAATTTTGTTAAGCAATCCCGGTCCTATTTCTTCGCCTGCATGATGAGGTATAGTTGTAACTCTTCCATCAGGATTTTTATAAATGAGATGACTGCCGGTTTGATGGTCAAAAGTAAATCCTAACTTTTCTACTATCTTACCCAACTCTTTACCAGTAAGCTTAGGGAGTTTCGCCAGATGAACTACACCTCAACTTGTTGCAATCCTACAAATTCTTCGTGTATTTCTGGCTTGAAAGTCTCAAGATAGCCTCTAATGGCTTCCATAGTCCTTTCCATTAGTTTAGGTAAGGTTTTTGCTTGAGTATGACAACCAGGCAGCTCTATCACTTCAGATACCAGCCAGCCTTCCTCGTCTTTTTCAATCAAAACCGTGTATTTTCTTTTCATAAGACTCACTAAAGAGCTATTGTTTAAGAATATATTTAAAGACTATAAATACTGCCGTGTCATTCATCTAAACTTTTCGAATTTCTTCGGCTTCATTTATTTTTCACAGCCTCTAATATACTGACAGTAACAGAACTTCCCGTGCCTGCATGCGAATGGATCAAACCGCGCTTGGCACCTCTGATCTGCAGCACATCATTCCCCAAATGTTTCTTGACTGTATTCTGCAACTGCCAAAAAGCCAGGACTCCCTGCATTATACCAGTAGCACCTACAGGATGGCCAAAAGCTATCAACCCGCCGGAAGGATTGACAGGAATTGTCCCCTTGTGCGGAAGTTGGAAGCCGTAATCTATGTTCTTCATGAAAGGATGCCCCTGCTCCACAAAACCATAGCCCTCGCCATACTTGCAAAGCCCCAGGTCCTCGTAGGTCTGTATTTCAGAGCTGGCATAAGCGTCATGCAGTTCTATGAAGCTGATGTCCTTCAAAGGATTCTTGATTTTGGCATGCCTGTAAGCTTCTATTGCAGCTGTCCTACCTGCCCTGAACGAATGGACGCCAGGATATTTCAAATCCTTATAGTCGCTTGCTTTCTCCCATGGAAACAAAGGAACTTTGCCGTGCGGCCTGTCCGCCAGCCTCATCGTATCTGTCCCGCAGCCTACACCTTTTATCAGCACAGGCTTGTCTGTATAGTCAAATGCCACGTCCTCCGAAGCAAGTATAGTAACAGCAGCACCATCGCTCATCGTGCAGATGCACGGCCTGTTCAAAGGATAGGCAATCATCTCCCTCTTCAGACATTCCTCTACAGTTAGCTTCTCGGGATACTGCGAGTAGGGGTTGTGCAAAGCATTGATGTGGTTCTTGACCGAAACCATGGCCATTATCCTCATAGCTTCCTTCTCAGCCAGCCTCTGAGCTTTCTTCTCGTCTTTGACATTCGCAAACCTGCTCTTCCTCAAGTATTCATAAATGTGTCGCTGCACCATCAAGGCATAGTAGCCCGTATAAAAACCTCCTACAGGATAGTCGAAGTTAGTGTCGGAAGCAAGAGCGATGAACTCGTTTCCCTTCCAAGTCTCCACTCTGGACATCGTCTCGAATCCTGCCACCAAGCAAACATCGTTCCTGCCGCTGGCAACAGTCTCCCAGCCAGCCTGTATAGCCTGTCCTCCAGTAGCACCTCCCCACTCTATCCTTCTCGAGTCTTTAGGGTTCAATCCAAGGAAGTCCTGCACCATGGATGCGGCTTTCAGCTG
>CAYJRO010000155.1:0-2518 GCA_964372425.1 uncultured archaeon | reverse complement strand
ATACTGAGGTATCCTTATCCAACGTTCCATCTATCTTGTGAACGATCACATTGCCTATCTTCAAGACGTCTTCCACCCTGCATCCACTTATTTCTCCGGTGTCGTTCAACTGGCCACCCGATGTCGGGTAAAATGCTGTCTGGTCCAGTACTAAGAATCTGCCGTTGAAGACCTTCAACACACCGGCCTCGAATTCTAGCACCTCCGGCTTGTCGTAATAGAGTATTTTGGTAGCCGGCAGGCCGCTAACATCGAAATTCAGCTTCTGCTCATCCATCTTTTGTCCCATGTGTCTTTCAGTGACCTTGAAATAAAAATTGCTCGGAACTTCTACACCCAGTTCCTCAGGAGTTATCCCCTGCGAATCATAGATTTTTATCAATTCCTCTTCTTCTGAAATCTTCTTCCCGCGCATGGAATCTACTATCCTCCTAGACCTTTCCTTGGCCTCCTTGTAGCGCCTTTCCTCCACCTGCATAATCTTGACAATCTCTTCATCCGAATCCTCGAGCTGCGGAAAGATGCCCTTCAGGTAATCCACATGCTGCAAAGCCATATCCTCCAGTCTTATCGGCCACTTGAACTTTTCTACTAGGCCCAGAGCCCTTCTTAGGATGACCCTGAGGTTGTAGCCGCCGCCTACATTGGAAGGAAGACCAGAACCGGCTATCGCAAATGCTAGGGCGCGCGAGTGGTCGGCTATGACATACAAGCTTTCCAGAGGCATCACTTTCCTTTCTAGCTCCTCCACTGAAACATTCAGCCTCTTGGCAATAGTCTTCCTGCTGCTGTCTAAATCCCTCTCGTCGGCGTTCAACAGTCCCGAGAACTTTGCGTATTTCAGGAAAAACTCCTTGTCGTATTCAATGCCGCATTCCTTCTTCAGCCTTTCTATCACCGGCCCGAACACAACATCGTAGCTGGTGGGCGTGCCCTGTGTTATCCATGTCAGCCTCTCGTGCCCGGCACCCATGTCGATTACCTTCTCCTTCATCTCCATGTGGCTGTCTATAGTCCCTTCGAACTCGGTGAAGACGGCGTTGCCAAGCTCCAGTCCCTGCACGTGGTATTCCAGGCTGCTGCCGAAAGCGCTGGGACCCGTCCAAACGTCTTCCATGAAAATTATTTCATCCTGATGTATGCCCAAGACCTCGGTCAGCATCTTCCAGTCCAAATCAATGCACTCGTCCTTCCAATAGCCCTGCCTGCCGTCGTACAGGGCAGTCTGTTGTATCATGCTGAAAGCGGTGTAAGATTTTCCGTTTATGCCGGTATTTATCAGGTCGTTGAACCTAAGACAAGGCTGAGACAAAATCAGAGGATTGGCAGGAAGGTCGAAGCTTATCTTCCCATTGTCCGTCCTTAGAAAATCCACTACACCAGCTATTACAAAGTACAGGCCCGGCAGCCACCTGCACAGTATTGGATAGGGCTTTATAGAAGTGTGTCCGTTTTCTACAAAGAACTTTTCGACTGCCTTCCATGTCTCTATATAGTCCAGCGGCTTTCTGGCGGGAGGGTTTCCGATGAAGTCATAGGTCCTGCATGAAGAGTCGTTGCATAGGGTCTGGTCAGTCAGTGTCCAGAAGAACTTGCCGCAGCTGATGCACTTGCTTCTTACAAAACCTAGCTCGTCGAACAGCTTCACCTTCCAGTACCTGTCGGGATCCTTTTGCAGCTTTTTAATTATTTCCTGTTTCTTTGACAAGCAGATGCTCCCCCGAATCTATTTATTAAATATTTAGTAAAGACAGAACAAAAGGATTCAATCCCAGAAAAAATATGATTGAAGGCACAAGAAGCACTCCCATGCAGCTGGACCTGTTCACCTTCAGCTTGGTGCACAAAATACCCATTGAAGCAGCTACGGCTAGTACAGCCAGGCCCAGAATGCCTGTTGCTGTGACTACCATAGCAGCCATAAAGACCATCATGGCCATGGAAAGCTTCCTGTAATCCAGCCTTACCAGCAGCTGCGGCACCTTCCTTCCCAGATACAAGGTGAACAATGACGCTATTCCAGCCACGAGGCATATGACACCAGTAAGCAGAAGCATATCGTTGAAAGTCATCCTGCCGACAACCTTTTCTATGGCTACGCTCGCCCCCGACCTGGGATTGTTGACCAGATGAAGGCTGTTCAAAGAGAAAACCTCGTTGGCTATGTTTATGCTGCTCAGGCTTACCAGAAAGCTCCTTGCTTCTCACAGACCCGCAAGGTATTGCGCCATGGTGGCGGCCTCACTTACCCCCACAGCAGGAAGAAAACCCACCAGGATGCCGAACACCGACCCGAGAACTATAGATTTGACAAAATTAACCTTGCTTATCTTCATTTTACTATCCTCCTGCTGTTTTGGTATCTTAGACTTTTCCTGTATGCTCAGAATTAAAGTGCTTAAGCCGAACATGCCGGCCAGCATCGGGAACAGTATGTTCTGGCTGGAAAAGACCGATGAGTTCTAGACCAGCAGGCCGAACACGCCGGACAAAGCTATCATGCACAGCGAAAATAGCA
>CAYJRO010000154.1:0-2559 GCA_964372425.1 uncultured archaeon | reverse complement strand
AATATCCAATCAATCCCATTTTCTCCATTAAAACATCAGGACAGCGACTTTTTACACACGATGTATTATTTACACAAATCTGGGGCAGCTCTTCCATCATAGACATATGTAAATTCGTATGGAATAAATACGAGTCTCAGACAAGCGATTCTGGAGACCTGTTTTATACTTGACAATACGACATAAGAAGATAGACAGCCAAGTCATTGCGCAAAGAAGGCGTGTTGAAAGCAGCAGAAGAATCATTAGAGAACATTTGGGAACCGTCAAGCTAAATTCATCTTAGTAGGAATTATTTTCAATAAAAACAAATATCTTAAAACATCTTTGGTCATTCTTGTCCTTTCCATCCTCTCGCTCATCTTGTCGGAGCCGTCAGGTCAGACGGCAAGGCTGGAATTCATCGAAATGCTGCACGAAGGACATTTGTTAACGTACCACACTGATTTAACTTCAGATTTTACTGCATAAAAACATTTTATAAAATTGATAGCCAGCAGCATACACTGGCCGATTACGCCAGTACGCATATTAAAGCATCGGGACAATCCGCCTATCTGCTAGAAAGACGCCTAAGTAGCTCCTTGTCCTCTTCAAGGACCCTTTTCATAAGCTCCTCGAACCTTTTTTTATCTATGCTCTTATTCTGCATCTTGTCCACCGTGCTCCCTAATCCATATTTCGACTTCCTTTACAGATAAGGTTTCGGGCTGGGCCATCTTTACCATGAAGTCCTCGGCATCATTTTCACCAAACTTCAGCTTGATATCGTTGGCCAGCAGGAATATCCTGGCCGCCTCGAAGGCAGTCCTCTTGTTACCGTCAAGAAAAGGATGACCCTTGTTTATCCAGTACATGAGTTCTGCCGCCTTCCTGTAAATATCCTTGGCATTCTCGGCCTTCAGCAGGGCAAAGTCCAGATTGGCCTCGTTCTGAAGACCTGTGTGGCCGCCAAACAGTTCGACAATCTTCCTGTTCAGCTCTACAATCTCTTCTTTTGTGATGTCTGATGCCATGATTAAAATTATGTAACATTTAATTATTATGTGCTGTCAGACCAAATTCTACCAATCCTCCTCGGTGCTCAAAGAATACAGGGCTTTGAAAAAGGCGCTGAGAAACAGGTGACCACAGGATAGGAAAATGTAGTCACCTAAAACGCATTACAATTTGGACAATCTGGCACCCAAAAATATGAAAAGCGGCCGGAATGGGCCTGTTTTGGCTGCCGGGTCAACAAAAGACCGAAAGCTTTTAAAGCATGATCAATCAATTAATTATTATATGCTCCCCAGTCTTGCACCACGGCTTGTCTGTGGGCAACACTGGGTTCACTTGTCTCCCCGCTTTAAGAACTTCCCTTTCAATACCTGTCTATCAAAAGCCTTTTGACCGAAAGTATGTTCCTTATTATCTCCTTTCCTTGGGAAAATTCCACCTTTGTGCCGTAGTAGTTGATACCGTTCCTGATCCACCTCATCCTGTCGAATTCGGAATACGGGAAATCCTTGAACAGGCTTCTCAGCAGTTCCCCCATGCAGAGGTGAGACATCACTTTATAGCCTCTGGACACACACAGGGCCTCCAAAACTTCGCGCAGCGAGTCATAAGCAAGGGATACGAAAGCCGATACGTTCCTTCCGTCCATTTTGGATTTCCTTACCACAGATTCCTTTATGTCCGACATCTCCACCAAAGACTTCACAAGCCCCTCGTCTATTCTAGTCTTCTTTACAAGGCCCTTGTCAAAGCATTCCTTCAAATCCATTTTATCTCCCCCTGCAGGACCGTGCCGTTCAAAACATTGTTTATCAGGTGCTTGTTCTTCAAATCCCTGACGTCTCTGACTACAAGCAAATGTATCTCCCTTTTAATCTTCCTCTTGAATCCTTCGAGATTGCCCATCATCTTCGTGTTCTCGGAAATAACCAAAATATCCACATCACTGTTGTCAGTGTCCATACCGTAAGCCGCCGACCCGAAAATAACCACGGCCGGCTTCATGTAAAAGTCATTCAAAGCGTCCAGAAGCCCCGATTCCCTGATTTTCCTTGTTATGAAAAATCTCTTCAAGTCAATATAAAGGTCGCTTTCCAAGTCCGGCCTGTAGAGTTTCGACAGCCTTTCCTTCCTTTCCTTCAGCAATCCGTGTCTCGCCAGCCTTTTCAACCGAGTGCTTGCAGTGGCAGGAGATATCTTTAGGCTTCTTGCTACGTCCCTCACGTTGTACTCGTGATTTGGCCTTTCGAAAAACAGTCGCATTATGTTTAATTCTTTGAACATATGTTTAATTATATTAACACTTGTTTAAATATTTAAAAACTTTATAAATTGGTGTCCGCTCAGACTTGAAGCCCCGAGCACCAACAATGTAAAGTGCTTATCCTCCCCATTCACAGGAAGGACAGCTCAGTTCTTGGTATCGGCCTGCCACAATTTTAATCACCCCCCTTACTTGAAATCTGACTTTATGTGCAAAGCCGAAATGTTCCTCAAAAAAAACGACAGGATTGGCGCAGCCTTATTTTACCTTTTATAAACAGCATGATATTTATGGGC
>CAYJRO010000153.1:0-2577 GCA_964372425.1 uncultured archaeon | reverse complement strand
CATTAAAACCGGGATATCAAGAGAGATTCAATGAAATCATGAAAATAATAAGAAAAAACTCTTTGAAAGCAGATGACGCATACAATCTTATAGTATATGAAACGGATAAGAGGTTTCATGTTATGTTACTACAATAGACACGCTTAGAAGAAACGGCATACAAATCAGGGGCAAAATGGATTTGAATGGCTATGGCGTAGATGGCGAAGATTATTATATTTTAATGTTCGGTTGAGAGAAAAAACGTTTTAATTGTAGATTTGGATAAAAGCCGCAGTCGATGTAGGCAACTGTGGTACAGGATATTTTCAGCCAGATTATTATCCGTTTGAATTTTCATTCGAGGGTATTTACGAAATATTCAGAGAAATACTGCCACATAATGACAATGATTTGGGAAAGGTGTTTATAGAGTACAAGACTAGACACAATAAAAAAGGCGTAGAAAACAGCCTGGATAAAAATTGGGTTTTATTTTAGCTTCTAAACGCAAATTAATTTAATGAGGCTGAAGACAGAAGTGCTGATTATCGGAGCGGGTCCTGGAGGATATCCTGCTGCCATCAGGCTCGGCCAGCTAGGCAAGAAATCCATAGTCGTGGACAAGGCGGGATTCGAGGGGTTGGGCGGCATCTGCATGGCGCACGGCTGCATACCCTCCAAGGCTCTCATACATGCATCAAAATTTTTCCACAAAATCAAGAGTGCAGGTGACATGGGAATAAACATCTCCGATGCTTCTGTCGACGCCAGCAAGATGCAGGACTGGAAAAACGGCATACTGAACAAGCTCAGGACAGGGATAGATTTCCTTTTGAAGAACAACCATTCTCAGTGGATAAGGGGCGAGGCTTACTTCGACTCCTCAAGAAGCGTGGTGATAAAAGGTCATCCTGAAGTGGAGGCCATAGATTTTGATTATGCTATAATAGGAACCGGTGCTGTGCCCAACAGTCTGTCTGGTGTGGAGTTCGACGGGAAGGATATCTTGAGCTACGAGGAAGCCCTGGACCTGAGAGAGATACCCAAAGACCTGCTGGTAATAGGGGCGGGCTACATTGCAGTGGAGATGGCTGCGTGCTACGCCAGGCTCGGAAGCAAAGTAAAGCTGGTCTACAGGAGAGACAGGGTACTCAGGGAATATGACGAAGACGTGGCGAAAGTCGTGCAGAAGAAGATGCAAAAGGACGGCGTCGAGTTCGTATTCAATTCCAATGTTTCCAAAGTTGAGAGGGTGAGCGGCAGGCTGTCTGTCACAATAAACACTCAAGGCACCGAATCCAAAGTGGAAACCGATAAGATACTTGTGGCCACAGGAGTGAGTCCAAACTCTAAGAAACTTGGATTGGAGAACATCAAAGTTAAGGTTGATGATAAAGGCTTTATTATTGTTGATAAGAAGATGAGAACACACGACCCGAACATATTTGCTATCGGTGATGTCGCTACCCAGCCCATGCTTGCCCATAAGGCTACTATGGAAGGTAAGGTTGCGGCCGAAGTCATAGCTGGGCATGACAGGGAATTTACGAATGAACATGTTCCGTATGTTGTCTTCGGGGATCCGGAGATAGCTGGTGTTGGACTGACTGAAAACCAGGCGAAAGCGAAAGGATATGAAGTAAACATCGGTAAGTTCCCGTTCACGGCTCTGGGCCGAGCTCTGGTGGAAGGCGAGACTCAGGGTTTCGTGAAGATCATTGAGGACAAGAAGACTGGCAAGATGCTTGGTATTGTAATTGTGGGGCCGGACGCGTCCAACCTTATAGGCGAGGCTGCGTTGGCTATAGAGAACGGGATGAAGACTGAAGACATATCAAAAACTATTCATCCACACCCAACACTTACGGAATCACTGCAGGAAGCGGCTGAAGCCGTAAGGAAGATGGCCATACATCTGGCGGAAATCAAGTTAGGTTGAAATCATTTCTTGTGCCACTTGCCACCTGGAAGGAAAGGCAGGTAGTCATTCAAAAGCTGGTTGGCCGTAAGTATCCTGTATTCCAACGGATGCTCTCTGATTTTAAAAGGTATTGCGGTTTTGGGATTTTTTCTCTGTGATTTTAAAGCTTCCCTTAGGCTGTCAAGGGGGTCTGAATACGAGGGTTCTATCAACATCACATAATTGCCGATGTCGTAAGGAGCGAATCTCGAGTCCTCTCCTGTCACGAGGCACAGATCGTATCTTCTTGCAATATTTCTTGTCAAAAATCGCGTGGCAGCCGGGGCATGGGCGTTCAGCTCCAGCTTGAGGTTATCTTTCTTGCTGTTGCCGAGCTTCGGAAGAAAGTCGAGCAGCCTAAATATCATGGACGGCTTGGCGGCAAACGGATGAGCCAGCGTCAACACAGCGTCTATCTCGCACACTTGGTCGAAAAACTCTATAAAATTGCGTGTCGGCTTTATATCGTCTCCGTAGAAAACAACGTCTCCCATGTCCGTTGGGAACTCCATGCCAGGTATCAGGTATTTGCTGTGCCCGCAGAATCTTTCAAGAGAATCGTAGTTTCCTTTCTCGTTCAGGACAGTATAGACACCGTTCTTTTCCGCATAGGCCGCCACAACATTGGGGTCGGA
>CAYJRO010000152.1:0-2596 GCA_964372425.1 uncultured archaeon | reverse complement strand
GAGTTAAAAGGCTATCTAAGGGATCTTGAAATGCTGCGGGTTATAGAAAGGGATGGCAATGTTTACAAACCGTCCAGGATAGAAATATTGAATTTCGGCCACCAAATACAGCCCAGCCTAGCCAGGAACAGGGAACTGGAAGACAAAGTTGACGCCCTTCTTGAGAAATATCCTCTATAGGGCAGATGGTTTACTAAGCGTCATTGGAGTCTTAAAACTATGGACATGCTTCCGTCATAGTAAAGTTCGAAGACACCGGGACCGTTTTTCTTCAAATACTCGTCTACTTCGGGCATCAGTTCAAACTCATAGCCGGGGGTCTTTATGCCTATGTTTTCGGGACCGTTTTGCCGGCCTTCTTGGACATCCTTCATGACTTTCCTTATTCCGAGATTGCTGCCATCCAAAAGATACAGCTGATAGACATGGTCCGGACTGTGGGCTGCCATATATTCTTCCGTCTCGTCCGCCAGACGTAACTTATAGCCGTTTGCATTGATTTCTTTCATAGATGACCGGCGCCTTCGAACGCAATCACAGCAATTGATAACTTATGGGGGAGTTGTCTTTGCTTGTTTCTAATATAAATTTGGTTTTATGGTTATTTAAAAGTATGTGTTGCATCATACTGGTCTCAGTATTTAGTACATCCAAAATAAATGCCGTGAAGCTAATTTTATTATAGACAACATACAGTTGATTATTTATGGTATTGGAAGAGCTGGGCAGCGGCCTAAAAGCAGCCTTCAACAGGCTGACTGCTTCAGTCACAGTGGACAAAAATCTTGTGGAGCAGACTGTGGTAGACATAAGAAGAGCCCTTATACAGTCGGATGTCAATCTGCAGATGTCAAACGACCTGGCGGACAGCATCAGGAAAAGGTCTCTGGAAGAGAAGACGCCTTCTGGCATGAGCAAGAGGGAGCATGTGGTAAAGATAGTATACGAGGAGCTCGTAAGGTTACTTGGTACGAAATTCGAATCACTGAAGCTTGAGAAGAAGCCTTCCGTGATACTCATGGCTGGCCTGCTCGGCGCGGGAAAGACCACCAGCACAATGAAGCTGGCAAGATACCTCCAGAAGCAGGGCAGGAATGTGGGGGTGATAGGCGCAGACGTCTACAGGCCGGCTGCTTTGACACAGTTGAGACAGCTGAGCAAGCAGATCAATGTCCCTGTGTATGGCGAGGAAGGTACGAAAAACGCGCTGAAGATAGTGGATGCCGGAATGAAGGAATTTTCCAAGAAGGATGTTATAATCATCGACACTGCCGGCAGGTACAGGCAGTCTGAAGAGCTGATGGAGGAGATAAAGCAGATTGGTAATAAGGTAAAGCCTGACGAGACTGTGCTTGTCATAGACGCCACTATCGGCCAGCAGGCCAAGGCACAGGCCGAGGCTTTCCACAAGGCTGTACCGATAGGAAGCATACTTATCACAAAGATGGACGGCACTTCCAAGGGTGGAGGAGCATTGAGCGCTTGCGGTGTGACTGGAGCCAAGGTCAAGTTCATAGGAATGGGCGAAAAGATGGAGAACCTCGAGGCCTACGATCCGGACAGGTTCGTGTCAAGGCTGCTAGGACTTGGCGACTTGCAGACTCTGCTGGACAAGGTGAAGGAGCTTGACATAAAGAAGGAGTCTGTCGAGAAGATTATGGAAGGAAAATTCACCCTGCAGGACTTTATCGAACAGATAGATAACATAGGTAAAGTCGGGCCTTTGTCGCAGATAGCCGGCATGATACCGGGCTTCGGGGCTATAAAGCTGCCCAAGGACATGCTGGAGAAGCAGGAGAAGAAGATGAAGGTATGGAAGTTTTTGATCCAATCAATGACCCCGAAGGAGCGCGAAGACCCGAGCATAATCGATGGGAACAGGATAAAAAGGATTGCAAAGGGCAGCGGCAGGAAGGAGGAGGAGGTCAGGGAACTTTTGAACCAGTATGGTACGATGAAGAAGATGATGAAAGGTCTCGGCGGAATCAGGGGCATGGGCAGCGGCCAGCTGAAGCAACTGGCCAAGCAGATGGGGATGAACTTTTAGATATGTTTCAAATATATCGAGCCCCTCAAAGCAACAAAATCATGTGGATTTAAACTCAACGCTCTTTCGTAACATTCACTGGCTTCTTTCAGTTTTCTCAAACCCCTTAGAACCTCACCTTTGTTACACCAGACAGTAAAATCACTCGGATATAATTCTAATGCCTTATCAAAACATTCGATAGCCTCCTCTTTTTTCCCTAACTTAGAAAGAACCACGCCTCTATTGTTCCAAGCAACAGTATATCGCAAGTCCAATTCTAAAGCCTTGTTTAAATACTCAAGCTCCTCATCATATCTACCCAGCCTATTACCAATAGCTTCGCCTTTACTGTTCCAATTAGATGCAATAAGAGATTCAATAGGATGCTCTTCGCTACTTTCACATCCATTAGGATAAATTTCGAACGATGAATTACTGTCAGAATATTTCAACCATAAATGATCGGGCTTTCTTTTAACCTTTAATTTTCTAATTACATCTGCTCTTACCAATATTTCTAAAGAGGTAACAATCAAATCAGCATAAACAACACAGTTCGCCTTTCCA
>CAYJRO010000151.1:0-2652 GCA_964372425.1 uncultured archaeon | reverse complement strand
CTCCAGGAATTGGGCTACTCTGGCAGGACCAGACTTTTCGATAACAATTCCAGCAGGTCTGTGGCCAACATAGTAGGGGAACTCCTTTCTTCGTTAGACATCAACAGAAGATCATCGATAAAATGGTACGACAACGAGCACGGCGGCTTGTCTGTCGTGGACTGTCTGAGAAACATGGGATATATCATAAAATCGGTTCCGGAAAACCAGACCAACCTAATCAGCAGCCTTAGGGCCACCAAGGACGAGCAAGAGGTAAGCATGATTAGGGAAGTGGGCAGGTCGACGGAAAGCGTGCTGCGAGATACAATCGAGTTCATAAGGAGTTCGCGGATAGACGACGGCAGGCTTGCCAGTATCCATAACGGCAGCCCACTGACAGTGGACGATGTCAAGAAATTCATGTATGTAAGATGCGTGGAAGAAGGCCTACAGAACAAAAGAGGCAAAATAATCGTAGCTCCATCGGAGGAAGCCGCAGAACCGCACAATGAGGGGACGCTTTCGAGGGTGCTGAAAGCCAACGAGCCGATAGTGATAGACTTCTTTCCCTTCAGCATAAGAAACAGCTATTGGTTCGACACCACAAGGACTATAGTAGTAGGCAGGGCGTCCAAGAAAGTCAGGAAGGCTTACGACCTTGTATCGGAGGCGCAGGAGATGGCCAAAGACTACATGAGAGCGGGGGAAGAGCTGAAAAAGCCATATGACAAAGTTGTGGAGTTCTTCGAATCCAAAGGGGTCAGAGGCAACTTCACTCACATCCTCAGCCACGGCGTAGGTCTGGAGGTTCACGACCCGCCGCCTTTCAGTCAAGGAATCTTGGAAGTCGGAAACGTCTTCACCAACGAGCCCGGGCTTTACTTCCGTGGCAAGTTTGGAATAAGGCTGGAGGACGTGCATGCAATAACTGCCAATGGCTTTGAAAGCTTGTCCACATTGGAGAAGGAGCTGGAAGTCTAATCATTAATAAATCACAGAATAAAACACATTTATGCCATCGGACGAAATTTCCGCCGAAGTAGTACTGTATTCGCGCACAAAAAAATCTATAAAAGACAACGAAAAAATAACCTCCGAAAATGTAAACGATTATAGACCCAGCGAAGAGACGATGGAAGAAGCAAACAGAATTTTAAAGCGCTACGGTTTTCGCACAGCCGGATACGGGGTAGTGGGGTTTACAATAACAGGCACAGCGGACCTATACGAAAGAACCTTTGACATAAGGCTTTTGAAAAGGAAAATGAGACAAGCAGTCGGATTGGAACCAGGCGGAAATGTCCATCGCGAACTAGAATACTACACATACGAGGGCATGCTGACTATTCCAGAAGAGTTGAAAAACATAGTAGAAGACGTATTTTTCCAACCTCCCCCGGATTTCGTATAAAACATGTTATTACAGCCGGTGATTTGGAAAACATATATCAGATAGAGAAAGAACCAGAAATTTAGCAAAATCAAATTCATAAAGTCAGTGCATTCTGTGCATGCGGGGCTTTCTAACAAGCCACAGGTGCTCTCTAAGATGTTCATCCATTCTTAACTTTTCTATAACAGTTTCCAGATTATCGTCAGTTAGTATTCTGTACAAATCTGTGGGAGGTTTTTGACTGGTAGGTGCAGTGAGGCCTTCATAGCCATCGTCAAATTCATATCCCAACCTTTCTACATACGATTTCAAGTAACTCTTTGACACATCTTTAGTTACTTCGACGAAGTAAGGGAACCTTTCAGGCATATAAGAAGATTCTTTTTAATAATATTTAAACTTGAATTTTGACGGCGGCAGAAATCATAAAATGATGCGCCAGACGGGATTTGGACCCATGCCTCAAGCTTGGGAAGCTCGAATCCTACCAGGCTAGACTACTGGCGCAGTCCAATAAACTCTATTTTTGTTTTAGAAGCAAAAAGATAAAAGTTATAGTATGATATTCCTAGGACCGGCAGGCATACCCCACGCAGCAAACTCACTAGAAATGAACACCCGATAGTTTTAAATAAACGTTTTTACAGAAAACAAATAGTGTCTTTTAAAAATCAATTAACCGAACTTCAAAAAACATTTTCCAATTCACAACTAGCAATACTTTTGGGGCTTTCCAATACCGCAGTATCTTGCCGATTGTCTAAGTTTGAAAAGAGTTCTTACGAAGTTAAAATAAAAGACGTTTTTACGAGAATTGAAAACGGCGAAGACCCCAGAAATATTCTGTTTGATAAATGGTCCCGGAGATTTATAACTAATGTCAACGGTTTAATTTGCAGAAATCTGCGCGATATCTTTAATATAGATTCTATGATTTTGGCAAAATTACTGTGGGGGAACGAACAAAGTTGTACCAACATAGTCTCCTGTGAGACAGGCACAAACATAATGCCAGAAAGACTTTTAAACAGAGTTGTAGGAAAAATAGAGTCTTTAACCGGAAAGTCTCTGGGCGAAGAAGTAGAAGATATTAGAAATAAAGCACTAAAATTCAAGCTGCCACAACAGCTTCAAGTCATAAAATTCCATAAAGTAAAGCACAAGATACCTTCGGCTGTCAAGCTGTTATTTCCCGTTACTACGTTAAATGGGATGCAGGGACAACTGGACACGTTTAGAGCATTGTCAAAACAATTTTATAACGTGTTTGTAGGATT
>CAYJRO010000150.1:0-2700 GCA_964372425.1 uncultured archaeon | reverse complement strand
CGAAACAAGTTTTCAGAATCTCTCCACAAAGTGAACAGGACAAACTAGATGATGGTTTGATAAAAACATTGGAAGGAGACTATCTTGATATAGATGATTTGTATATCAGCAAGCCCTATAGTAATCATTGTGGTTTATTTGGAGGTACTTGGGAAATGCTAGAATTTAAGGCAAATCCGATGAATGAACAAGACAGGCTTAAGGAATTTTTAATCAGAGTGGGCAACGACTACATAAATCTCTATAGCAATAACAAAAATGTGACTGTATGGTTATATAAGAAATTCATCAAGCCAGAATAATAGGAAAATCATTTCTCACCGGAAATGGACTGCAGATAACTTAATAAGTGTCTTTGATGAAATTTTTATAATAATGACAATGGTGCATTATGACCGATAGGAAAGTGGAAAACAAGAACATATTGGAAAAGACCATCGAGGACTTTGTAAGAGTTGTAGAAAAGCACTGCAAATACATAGTAGTATCCGGATTCGTCGCCATAGCCCATGGCAGGAGCAGGGGAACCGAGGATATAGATTTGATAATTGAAAGGCTGGACAAGAAGGCTTTTGCAAAATTGCACAAGGGGCTTGTGAAAGCCGGTTTCGAATGCATACAGTCGCCGGATGCGGATGAGATATACAATGACTATCTGAAGGACAACACAAGCGTGAGGTATGTGAAAACCGGAACGTTTGTGCCGGAAGTAGAGCTGAAACTGGCAAAGGATGCCTTGGACATCTACCAAATCAAGACCAGGAAAAAGCTTCCATTGACCGGCATGGACATTTATTTTTCAAGCATAGAGATGAATATAGCATTCAAGGAGGGGCTGCTGAAATCCAAAAAGGACCTGGACGACGCAAGGCACCTGAGGACCATCTATTCCGAAAGCATAGATGAAGAAGAGGTAAAACGCGTAAAAGAAGATATAAGGAGGCTGAGGTTGAATGAAAGAAAAGGATGACCAGGTAGAAAGGTGGGCGAAATATGTCAAATCGCATCCTCTTGAGTGGAAGAAGCACATGAAGCCATTTTTGGATTCGCAGATATCAATTGCCAACAGGTTCTATAAAAAACTTTCAAAGACCAAGTCTGGCAAGAAAAAGATCGAGGTTTTAAAAGGAATTTCTGGAAAAAGATAATTTTCTGATTTGTATTTTAACTAATCTCACCGGAAATGGACTGCCGAAAATGTTATAAGCGGTTCTCCGAAAAGTTAAATTATGAAAGTAGACTACAGCAAATATCTGGACAAGATAAAATTTTGGAGGCAGGTGATAGAAAACGCGAAGGACTTTGTGGGTACTTCTCCGCCATCAGTATTCGTGGGAAAGGCTTTCTACCCAAGGGTTTATGTGGGCATACTTTCGCCGACACAGCAAAAGGAGGAAGCTTCCGTACTCGATTCTCCGGAGACATGGTACCGGCAGAAAGCCAGCATAGACCAGATTCTAGACTACCGAGGCCAGATGGTATACTCGAGATTCAAGTCCAGTTCAATAAAGCCTATTCCAAGCAAGTTGACAGAGGTTGTGCAGGAAGTGGCGATGAGCAAGGACCAGGCTGATGTCGAGATAGAGCTCAAGAAGAACCCCGAGTTCAGGTTCTCCTTCAGCAATTACTTTGCTCCGGTAGGAAATCCGGCTCCTATAGACAGGGCCAGGCTGACAGAGAACCCGAAGGTAGACATAAAGGTTGAGAAGGCTGTGGGCGACATCGACTTGAAAGCGGTCGAGGCTGTTTCTTACTTATACAGGCACGTGCCTGTGAGCAACATACAGAAGATATTTTCGGTGGGGCTACTTGGATTGCCAACGCAGAGAAAGTTCGTGCCTACCAGATGGAGCATCACAGGAGTCGATGATATAATCGGCAAATATCTACTGGAAAGGGTGAGAAATTACAACGAGCTGGACGAGATAAGGTTTTTCACAAATGAATATATAGGCAACGTCTTCCATGTGCTTCTGGTTCCAAAGCCCTATCAGTTTGAGTTGATAGAGATATGGGACGTGGACAAGCCTGTTCCCGGCGTGGGAAGCGACTATGAGCCTTACTGGGGAAGAAAAAGGTATGCGGAGAAGACCGCAGGGGGGTTTTATGCGAGCAGGCTGCCTGTGCTTGAGTACTTGGAAAAAATCAAGAAACAAGCAGGTGCTCTTATAGTCAGGGAGATAAAGCCCGAATACTTCGCTCCGGTTGGCGTGTGGAAGATAAGGGAGACTATAAGGGACGCCTTCAACAAGCCTTTCGAGAAATTCGACGGTTTGAAGCAGGCCTTCGATAGAATAACCCAGAAATGCATAACCAAGGACAGGTGGAAGCGTGAGAGCAGGCTTTACAAAACACTGAGAGAACAGAGGTCTTTGGCAGGATTTGTCTGAACTCTCTATTCTATTGTATAAGACCTGACTGTCACAGGAATTCCCCTTTTCCTAGCTTTGTCAATAGCATCCTGTGTCCCGTAGCTGTTGTTCACATGAAAGGCTAGCAACTCGTCTGCAGCATTTACAATCGAACCGTTGCGTTCATAGTACTGGGATTTTTCAACATACTGTTTGCCAGGAATGTCATGACCTTCTATGATAGAAGATTGGTTTATATCACGGGTGGAAGTAAGTTGCTCTATCAATGGTTTGCTGGTCTCTCTGGTAAGCACGCCTTCTTCTGTGCGTCTCCTGGTATGCTGTATAT
>CAYJRO010000149.1:0-2704 GCA_964372425.1 uncultured archaeon | reverse complement strand
TCACACATGACACAATGTTGACAAGCAGGAGCTATTGTCGTCTGCCTCTATTTTTCCAACCGGGTCTGCCTTCAGGCCTTCCGCCGAAACTTCTGCGCGGTCTTCCTCCGCCGAACCTTCTCTGGCCTGAGAACCTCCTGCTGCTTGAGATTCTATTCCTGTCAATCTCGACTTTTATCCCCATCTCCTCGTTCAGCTGCTTGATGAAGACCTCGGTGTGCTTGAGTATGTTCTGGAAGTCCGAGTACTCATGCTGCGACACGAGAGTAAGCGCCTTGCCGGACGCCCCGGCCCTTGCCGTCCTTCCTATCCTGTGGAAATACACAAGAGGGTCCATCGGCACGTCGAAGTTTATCACGTGCTCCACCTGCGGTATGTCTATGCCCCTTGATGCGACATCGGTGGCCACAAGTATCTGGCTCCTGCCTTCCTTGAACCTCTTCATTGCCTCCTCCCTCTGCGTCTGCGAGAGGTCCCCGTGTATGTCGGATGTCTTGAACCCGTACCTGTACAGCTCCCTGGAAAGCCTGGATGTCCTAATCTTGGTCGAGCAGAATATTAGAACCTTGCCTTTCAGCCCCTTCAATATCTCCACCAGATGGTGGAACTTTCTCTTATCCTCCACCACAAGATACGTCTGGTCTATGAGCTCGACGCTCAGGTCGTCGGTGTCTACAAGTATCTTCACGGGGTGTTTCATATACCTGTCTGCTATCCTCATCACGCTGTCTGGCATGGTAGCAGAGAACAGCATTGTCTGCCTGTTCTTCGGCACTATGCTCAGGATGAATTCGATGTCCTTCACGAACCCGATGTCAAGCATCCTGTCAGCCTCGTCCAGCACCACAAATCTCACATGCCTCAGGTCAATCGCCTTCCTGTCGTGCAAATCCATGAGCCTTCCGGGGGTCGCCACGACGATGTGGTGCCTCCACCTCAGGAAATCCATCTGCCTGGCGAGGTTCGTGCCGCCGTAGATGGGAATCGACTTCACGTTCGTGTACTTGCATGCCTTCTTTATCTCCTCCCTCACCTGCAGTGCAAGCTCCCTTGTCGGCACAAGTATCAGTGCGAAAGTGTCCATGTCAGAGGAATGCTCCCTGTGTATCTTGTCTATTATAGGAAGGGAGAAAGCGAATGTCTTTCCCGTGCCGGTATGGGCCTGCCCTATGACGTCCTCGCCCCCCATCACATGGGGTATTGCGGCCTCCTGTATCGGAAACGTGTCCATCAGTCCCTCATCGCTCAGCGCATCGACTATCTTCTTGTCCAGTCCCATTTCAGAAAATTTGACCATGTTTTTCACCGCATTCAGAAAAAAATATTGTTTAATGTATTTTTAAACCAACCCAGGTCTACATCTTGTCGAGAAGGTCCTTTTCCATCTTGTCAAGAAGCACCTGGTCGGCGCGCGACTTTTTTGCAATGCCTATGAGATAGGACAGCATGTCCTTGTTGGGATTGAAAAACATGTGCCTCTGCTCCAGGTATTTGATGGCTCTTTGTGTCTTGTTCAGGAAAGGCTTTTTCTTCGGGCCGTATGTCCTCTTAACCTTCTTTGACTTCTTGGAGGGCCTGTTGGCACGCAGGTCTGTCCTCAGCGTCTTTATCAGTTTATCCACATCTTCTGGCGTATAATTTGACATTTAAATCACTCCTTTCAATAATTGTTGATTTGTAAGCATAAATACCCAACGCCTACTTGGCACTTTCCATGCATTCCTCGGAGCAGTAGAATTTTCCCATCCACTTGAGTTTCGAGAACGGTATGTCCTTGCCGCACCATCCGCACTTCTTCATAAAAACTTATAGCATTCTGGCACACTATTAACTTATGCCGCTTCGCAACAAGCCTAATCTGGGGCCGTCGGGCGAATTTAGCTGGATGGCATTGAAGATAGTTGGGGCGATGTCGGTTATATTCGTCCTGCAGGCAGTCTTTCCCCGGCTGACAGAAACCTTTGCATTGGACAGGTATATGATGCTTCTAAGGCCGTGGACGCTTGTCAGCTACATCTTCCTGCACGGCTCCTTCTCCCATCTGTTCTCCAACATGTTCTCCCTCTTCATCTTCGGCTCGATGCTCGAGAGGGTAGTGGGCAGGAATAATTTTCTGAAGGTCTTCCTTGCGACGGGAGTCTTCTCCGGGCTGGTGGGCATGCTCTTCTACGATTCGGTCATAGGCGCGTCTGGTTCGGTATTCGGAATCATGGGAGTGCTTGCAGTCCTCAGGCCCAAGATGGTCGTGTGGGCACTGGGCGTGCCGATGTACATGATAGCCGCCATATTCATCTACGCCCTGCTGGATCTAGGAGGGGTCTTCTATCCGAGCAGCATCGCTCACATAGGGCATTTGTCAGCATTGGTAGCAGGAATCCTTATAGGCTTGGCATGGAGGAAGAGGTACACGACTACGGAAAGGAAGAGAGAAAGGCTGGTGCTTGACGAGGATAGTTTCAGTAAATGGGAGGAAAAGTACATGAGGCAAACAAACAGGGACGACAGACGATATTATTGAGATTCGGTGCTCGTGGTGGCCTTGAAATTCAGCCTGGTTCTGCTGTCTTTCGTATAGCCCTCAAGAAACTCCCTTGCCTTTGCTCTAATCTCCTTTGTGGTGGTATCTTGGTTGAAATCGACATTATAGCTTCTGTTGAAAATTTCCCCAGCCGTGGTTAAAGTCACCAGTTGCTCGGAGCCCATG
>CAYJRO010000148.1:0-2741 GCA_964372425.1 uncultured archaeon | reverse complement strand
GAGTGGATATTTCCGATAAGGGCAGGTGTGAAGCTAGTGATAGACACCATAGAGTTCGCCGCAAAACATCTTCCCAAGTGGTATCCTGTAAGCATCAGCGGCTATCACATAAGGGAGGCCGGATCCACAGCAGCACAGGAGGTAGCTTTCACGTTATCGAACGGTCTGACTTACGTGGACGAAAGCTTGAAAAGAGGGATGAAGATTGACGATTTTTCACACAGGCTGAGCTTCTTCTTCAACTCGACAGATGATTTTTTCGAAGAGATAGCCAAGTTCAGGGCAGCCAGAAGGATTTGGTCAAGGGAGATGGAGAAGAGGGGGTTAAACGAAGATTCGATGAAACTGAGGTTCCACACACAGACTTCCGGACACAGTCTAACTGAACAGCAGCCTGAAAACAATGTTGTCAGAGTATCACTTCAAGCACTAGCTGCAGTTCTAGGAGGAACGCAGAGCTTACACACTAATTCCAAGGACGAGGTACATGCCTTGCCTACAGAGGAAGCTGTTAAGACTGCTCTAAGGACACAGCAGGTAATAGCTTACGAATCTGGAGCAGCGAAGGTAGCCGACCCGCTCGGTGGTTCCTATTATATAGAATGGCTGACCAACAAGATGGAGGAGGAAGCAGTGAAGATAATGAAAGAGATTGAAAACATGGGAGGCATGGTTGCCGCTACAGAAAAAGGCTGGGTGCAGCAGCAGATAAGGAAGTCTGCTTATGAATATGAGAGAAAGCTTAACGAAGGACTGATAAAGAAGGTCGGTGTAAATTGTTTTGTCGAAAAGGACAGGTCTAAGCTTCCGACTCTTTTCATAAGTGATAAGGTGACTAAAATACAGCTGGCAAGGCTGAAGAAACTTAAGACTGAGAGAGATTCTAAACTCGTCAAGAATGCTCTGGAAAGGGTTGAGTCAGAGGCGAGGGAAGGCAAGAATGTCATGTTTTCTGTGCTGGAAGCATCGAAAGCTTATGCTACGCTGGGGGAGATTGTAGAAGCTCTTGTCAAGGTTTATGGTAGGTATAGGGGAATCGAGTAAGATGAAAAGAGTTGTATTTTCAAACCATTCTAAGGAAAGAAAAAAACAGAGGCTTGGCCGATTACGATATAGTGGAAACACTTAGAAATCCAGATTACGTTAAAACTACTTTTGAAGGCAGGAGAGTAGCAATCAAGTCTGTAAGAGACAGGACTATAACAGTGGTTTATGTAGAAATGGGGAATTATATTTATATAATAACCGTAATTTAATTTATGAGATTCGAATACGACGAAGATGCTGATGCCGCATACATCTACATAAAACAATCAATCAAAAAAGGCGAGGTAAAGAAGACCATAGCATTGAACGACAACATAATAATTGATTTTGACAAGAACGACAAGCTAATCGGCGTAGAAATATTGGGCGCGAGCAAAATATTGAGCAGAAGCGTCATAGAAAAATCTTCCGATATAGTTACACATACTGTCCATTGACATACAGCAGCCCAATTAACGAACTAAGAAGTGCTACAAAGGATTTAAATAATTTGACCTACAAGAAAGACATTAAACGGTGTCTTACATGGTATACAAAGAAGCCATTTTCATAATCCTCATCGCAGCAATAATCATCTCCGGCTACACTGCTATTACTCAACATAAAACAAACAGCAACAATCCTACAGAGGACTTGCAACAGAAATCCCTGCTGAAGAACCAAGAAGACTCAGAAGTAAATCTTGCCAAAAGCGAGTTCGGGAAAACCTTCAGGATTACGGCGAGTAACCACAGAAATCTGTACGAGATGTATGTGGACAGGATAGGAGTAAACGGAATCCTTGACGTGATAGAGGAGGAGGACTGCCACTGGCAGGCGCACGACTTGGGAAAGATGATTTTCTCCAAGCTGCAGGATTTGGAGGATTCCATACATCTCTGCATGGACCGCTGCACTTCTGGCTGCCTCCACGGAGTCCTGATGGAGATGTTCAAGGGGAAGATAGTCCCCAGCAGCAGCGTAGATGAAAAGTACAGCCATATATACCTGTCTGACATAGAGAAGGAGATGAAAGCACTGTGCAGCAGCGACGACATAACGTCCGTCTACAGCCTTGGTACTTGCGTCCACGGCATGGGGCATGCCATAATGTCGCTGTCCGGCTATGACATCAATGAGTCGATGAAGCTTTGCAACAGGTTCGGCACCAGACCCCAGGCATACTACTGCGCGACAGGAGCCTTCATGGAATACGAGTTTGTGTCAGGCCACTCTGACATCAAGAAATCGCTTCACTACCCCTGCGACACCTTGGAAGAGTTCCCAGCGGCATGCTACAGGTACAAGATGCTGTACACAGCCACAAGCATGCTGGGAGACGGAAAAGGCATGGAAGACATTGCAGGCGAATGCATGAGGATGCCAGGCATGTACAGGCTGGGCTGCTTCCACGGCATGGGCTTCTTCCTCCTGGACATGGTATCAGACTCACCCCAAGAAATCAAAGTTATATGTTCTTTCGGCAACGATGACGACAGGAAGATGTGCATAGAGGGGGTTGTGGAAAAGCTGGCTGACTACAACCAGTCGAAAGCCTTTGAATCATGCGGATATTTGGAAGGCGCGGACAGGGAAGTGTGCATTGAAGCCGCTGACGGCAAGATGTACAGGATGGACAAGGACTTTTCGCTGTATTTTACCAATTGATGATGTTGAGAAAAGCAAAAAAACTCTCATTTAAATGGTTTAAAAGA
>CAYJRO010000147.1:0-2808 GCA_964372425.1 uncultured archaeon | reverse complement strand
GCATAAATATTCTTTGTTATTTAATCTTTAAATACTAGAATTATGTGAAAATTGATTATTGCCGTTTAATTATCTTTCACAATGATCTGGATGGAATAAAATTGCTCTGAAATTTGAACGTGCTAATAATTTATCCAATTCTTCTTGAAAGTAACGGTACCATTTTCCTCATCAATAACAGCCTTGGACAGCTGCAAAAAATCGTGCCCTATCAGGTTCTTCTTGCCGCCGGTTATCCAAAGTGGGAAAGAATAGCCGTCTATGTCAACCACTGCACCGTATACAGGCTTGACGTCCTTAAACTCTCCCATAGACTGCACAGAAATGTTTTTTATGTGTATCGCACCTATTCTTAGCAGTATTTCCTCGTCCATCATAGTATGTTCGGCACCAGTATCAATAACAGCTTCCACCTCTTCCGAACTGCCGTTGACAGAAACCTTGACTTTCTTTATAATTTCCATGAATAGAAATTGTTTTCCTTGTATAAAAATTTGCGATTCTGTCTAAAATAATCAAAAATAAGAAAATTGAAAGCCAGGTTTTTAATTCCTCGCCTTCTTCGGCCTATGGTCGGGCGACGCTCTTTTTATGTTTCCTGTCGTATTTTAACTGGTGTTTTACGCCAGATTCCAAAGCTCCGGTATCATAGCCCAGTGCCCTTATGTTCTCTAGCATGAACTCGGCCGCATATGGACCGTCGTTATTGAGAGTGGGGGACACCTTGTGTGCTATGTACTGCAACCTCTTTACCATTTTAGTTTATTTAAAGCTTTCTGTATAGCCTTTAAAAGCGGTACTTGAAGAAGCTTCTCCCACTTATCTTCTTGACCTCGCCGTAGCTTAGCTTGGAAAGGCTTCCAACAGCCTTGCCATGTTAAGAACCCTTCTTTTATCCTGGTCTTCCATCTTCCCAGAAACGGCATACTAAAGGCTTTAGAACTGTAGCAAAACCTCTGGTATAATTAAAAAAAAGGGGGGAAAGGAAGCCTACTCTTCAAAGACCAGCTCGGGGTCTTCTGACTCGAAGTCCTCGAGAGGATCCCATGCGTCTTCTTCCATTTGAATCCCCTTTTTCCATTTTGCTTATGGAAGAATTGGGTGGTGAGCCTAAGCTCACCTGATGATGTCAATGCCGAGAGTCCTGCTGATTTCCTTGACGACTGGCTTTTCCCAGCTGACAGGACCGACTATGTACGGAGACTTGACTCCGGTTATTATGGTTATGACCTGGAGCCTGCCTTCGAATTCTGGCAGAACCCTAGCGCCCCAGAAGACTTGTGCTGATGGGTCCAAATTCTTGGCCACAGCCTCGCCTATGAGGTTTACCTCGTCCAACCTTAAGTCAGTACCGCCAGTGATGTGCACCAGCGCGCCGTTAGCACCAGCATAGTCGACCTCGAGCAAGGGATTCTCCAAAGCTTTCGTTATGGCGTCCCTCGCCCTGTCTGAACTGCTGGACTCCCCGACACCAATCGCCGCGACTCCTCCGGAATGCATTATCGCCTTCACGTCGGCATAGTCTAGGTTGACCAAGCTTGGCAGAGTTATCGTTTCGGTTATACCCTTTACCATGCTTGCTACAAGCTCGTCAGCGACTGCGAAAGCCTGTTGAATCGTCAGATTGCCTGCGTATTTCAGCAACCTGTCGTTCTCTATCACTATCGCCGTATCGCAGACCTGCCTAAGCAAAGCTAGGCCGTCCTCTGCTTTGGTCTGTCTAGAACCTTCCAACTTGAAGGGCATTGTCACTACTGCTATTACTATCGCTCCGATTGACTTGGCTAACACGCAGGCCACTGGCACGCTGCCTGTGCCGGTACCTTTTCCAAGGCCGGCTATGGCGAACACCAGGTCCCCGCCTTCCAAGCATTCTTTTATCTCGTTTCTAGATTCTTCTGCTGCTTTTCTTCCGACTTCTGGATACCCTCCGGCACCCAGTCCTCGGGTAAGCTCTTTTCCTATTAGGATCTTCTTGTCAGCTTTGCCGACCGCAAGGTGCTTGGCGTCCGTGTTCAACGCTATGGTAGAAGCGCCATCTATGCCCATCTCCGTCAGACGGGTTATAGTGTTCTGGCCAGCTCCGCCGCATCCTATTACGATTATTTTTGCTTTTTTCACTGAGAAGCCGAACTGCTGCTCGGCCAACTTGTAATAATCTACATTGCTGAATGTTGCTCCCGAACTGCTTTCCAGTTTGAATCTCTTTTGAGGAGATTCGTCGCCCCAATTGGATCTTCCTATTGCATTCTTTAGTATTGAATCCATTTTTTTCTCACCTATATGTTTTGTTATATATGTTTCTGTATCGAAAACCTTTTATTTGGTCTCCGATAACTTCATTTTAGAAGAAATAAACAATTATATGGGTCACAATACCCAAAGAAGAAAACACACACAATTATTTCTTCGCATTTTATCTTTTAAAGCAATTACTATGTATCAAAATATATGTTGGAAAACATACTTTTTTACGAAATTCGTATCATGAAAGCTTTTTATAGATAAATCGCATAAATTGCTGTATGAAGAAAAGTGTTTCCGGCCGCGTTGTTTTGGATTACCAGGAATTCGAGGATTATTTGTGGGGGTTCTACCACAGAACACACGAGCATGCTCACCCATTCAACAGAGAATTTGCCGCAAGCGCGTATGACGTATACGAAAATACGCTAAATACACATAAATCAAGGGTTTTGGGGCTGAATCACAGGATGGCGCTTAACAGGGGAGCCCACGAATACATGCGTCTTTATGAGAAGCAGCTATGGGATGAGGTAGTGTTGTCTTTCGTCAAGTTCATAGAAG
>CAYJRO010000146.1:811-2835 GCA_964372425.1 uncultured archaeon | reverse complement strand
CTTGGAAATAAAAGATGACATCGACGACTTAATCGTAGCATCGTTCGACAAGCTGAACAAAGAAAGCATGGACAAGCTGGACTTGTACCGCAGACAATTGGAGGAGTGGGGTAGAAAAGTCCGTCTGATATACAGGGAAGCGACAAGCACCGACAGCTATTCCATACGCAGGGCGCAGGTAAGAAATGCCAAGAACGTTCATATCTACTGGGACGGCATTGATACCGACAAGCTTTTCGATTTCGGCATGGCGTTTGCTTCGGACAAACCCATTTATCTTATAAACCGCGATGAAGTTACCAAGACCGATACAAAGAGCTTCAACAACGTTCTTCTTGAGCTGGACGCGAACCATAAAAATGAGCTAGCATACAAAGTCAAGGCTGCCGCAGATGGCATATTAGAGACCGCTGGCAGGAAGGAAGAACACTCTTACGTTCAGCCTGAAAGTGGCTTGTGTGGCGGCTGGTACGCAACAGTTTCAAGACGTTGTTTCCAAACCCAGAATCTTGTAATAGAAGATTCTAAAGAGACTTTCGATGACGGAAGCTTCTTTTATGAAATGCGAATATACACGAAAAGAAAGATAGGTAGATTCTGGCCAAAAGTCGAGAAAAACGCAGTGTTCACATATGAGACGAGCTTCCCGAACAGAGTCATACCGGATAAAATATTCTTTGAAACCGGCCAGTGGGTAGAAGAAATGAAATCTATGATTTCCAACCAGCACATCAACAGCTAAGTTTTAAGGGGAATACTGCACAACTTTACTTTAAAGGATAGACATGGGGTTCAAGGAATGGATAGTGCCTCAGGACAAGGTGTTCTACGAGCTAATCTTGAAGCAGTCTAAAAAGGTGCTGGAAGCCACTGAAATAATTTCCAGGATGGTAAGGGATTTCGACAAGAAACTTGTAAAGAAAAGGAAGGACGAGATAAACGATGTTGAGATGGAATGTGATGAGATGGTTCATGAAATTTATAAGAGGCTGAACAAGAGCTTCGTAACTCCTCTCGACCATGATGACATAACAAATCTTGTGTCCAAGTATGATGTAGTAATGGACCTTATCTATACCATAGCTAACAGGATGTGGCTTTTTGAGACTATACCAACGCCAGAAATGGAAAGGTTCGTGACTCTGATAAAAAGGTGTGTGATTGAGATAGACGGGGCGTTACAGCACATGGAAAAGCTGGACCACGAGGAAATAGAAAAGAGGTGCGGGGAGATAAATGTCTTGGAGAACGATGCCGACGAGCTTCTGGACAGCTCGATAGCAAAACTGTTCAAGGACAGGGATGCGGTCAAGATAATAAAGCTGAAGGAGATATACGAGTTCATGGAACTTGTGACAGACAAGTGCAAGGAGATATCCCAGACCATAAGTGCGATAGCCATAAAAAACAGGTGATAGTTAATGGTGCTTGACCTTCTTGTAGCTATCGCCGTCCTCATGTTTTTCGGCTTCTGGAACGGCCTGTCCGACTGCTCCAACTCGATAACGACAACAGTTTCTTCCAAGGCGCTGTCGGCAGGCAAAGCTGTCATGCTTGCAGCCTTCGGCACCTTCCTAGGAGTCTTCTTCGGGGAATCTGTAGCACAGACTGTAGGCACTGGGATAATAAACAGTACATTAATATCTGCCAAGCTAGTGATACTTGCTGTGGTGAGTGGTATGATATGGGAAGTTATAACTTACATAAAGGGGATGCCCATATCCGAGACGCAGACGTTCATAGCGTCCTTGATTGGCACGGGCCTGGCAACGGGCGGATTGAATGCTCTTCTGGCAGGCTCGATACTGACCAAAGTCTTGATTCCCATGATTCTTTCGCCATTCATAGCCTTCTACCTGAGCATGGTACTGATAGGGGGATTGCTAAGACTGATACGCAAGTTCCATTACGGAAAAGTCAACAAGCACTTTAGCAAGATGCAAATAGTCTCTTCCCTTGTTTTTTCAATAACCAACGGTGCCAACAGCGGCATGAAGATAGCGGGCCTCATCTTTGCTCTTCTG
>CAYJRO010000146.1:496-801 GCA_964372425.1 uncultured archaeon | reverse complement strand
TTTGCATGCGGCAGGCACCGCCATACCTTTCTGGGTGAAACTGCTAGCTGTGTTGCCACTGTCCATCGGCACTCTTTTCGGCGGGTGGAGGCTCATAGGAACGATGGGCTACAACCTAAGGAGGATAAAACCGTGGGAAGGCGTCTGTGCGGAGGGCTCCAGCGCAGCCGTAATAGGAGTAGCCTCGGCGTTCGGCTTTCCCATAAGCATAACACAAACAAAATCCAGCTCGATAATGGGTGTCGGGATTTCGGTAAGCCCCTTCTCGATGAGGCGCGGCGTGATGAAGAAGCTCATATCAACTT
>CAYJRO010000146.1:0-486 GCA_964372425.1 uncultured archaeon | reverse complement strand
CTTACCATGCCAGTTGTGATAGCGATTTCTTTCGTTGTGTATGCTGTGTTCGACCTATTCATATAAAGGTGACATTTAAATGAATTCTAATACAATCTTTTGATATGAAGATGTTTCCAATAGCTGCTGCGGTCTTGATTTCTGTTGTGCTTTCTTCAGTAGTATATGCTCAGACAGGGCCGGCGCCTTTTTTGATAACAAATGTGCCGCCGACGTCTTCACGCACTGTTCCCAATGCCAGGAGCGGCGTTGTTCCAGGAGAGGCTCTGCTATCGGCAATGGATCACATAAACTGCAAGACAAACTTCACTGTAAGCGTTCTGGGCTCCATGGTAGAGCATTTAACTGACCAGTCATCACAGCTTAACGAATACATAAGCTTGCTTAACAATGACGTTTCGCAGCTGCAGGCATATGCCGACGGCGGGGACGTGGACAGCTTCAGGTCGTATGTAAGGGACACTTACAACCCCTATTACAAGGATA
>CAYJRO010000145.1:0-2852 GCA_964372425.1 uncultured archaeon | reverse complement strand
TGACATCTAGAATGGAAAGGAAATCCTTTGTTTTCAGTTTCGGCATAAAATCATTTTTAAATTGTATAAATTTAACTTTGGTCTTTGGTTCCGCCGCGTTTATTTCTGAACCCGCCCACCTTAATCTTACATAGCTTACTTTATGGATGAATTTTAAGCTTCAAGAGATTTTAGGGTGACCTAATCGTTTAGTTGATTATTTAGCTTCACTAGAAATTAAATTATGAAAAATCTCAAGAATCATGTTTACTTCAGGCACTATGTCTTCAACGAAGACACCTTGAAAAGATACGAAAACATCGTGAAAGGACGATAAAGGCGAAAAGCAAATGCAATCTGGACTTGAACATCAACCTCAATTACAAACACGAGCTTCCCAGGAAATTGAAAGACAGGATTGTTGAGATTTCTAAAACGCTGGTAGAAAAGGAGATAGGATTCGTTGCTAGGCGAGGATACGGTTCCGGTACGAACTACTTGGACATAATAGAAGAAAGCCTGTCACTACTAAGCGTCGACAAGTCCAAGATAGTGGTGTTTATAGTGGACGGCGACTCCTACAAACTGGACGACAAGGAATTCTTAAATCTGTTGAAAGAGCTGGGTGAAAGATGTGTGAAGGAAAACGCATTGATGGGGGCCGGTATGAGGGACCGTGTCATTCTGGGCAAGGGAATGATGGAGACTTACCGTGAAATCGACGAGCTGTTCTCTTCCATCTTTGTGGCGGGCAGATTGGAGATTCCAAAAAGGTCAAGCACAGTGCCGCTGGCCTACAGGGAGCTTGGCGACCCCGTGTCCGGTATACACTGCATAAACACCACCCACAAAAGATTCGTTGATTTCTTCAAAACAATAATGAGAGATTTGATGCATTGCGATTTGACAAGCTACTCGGGTGACTTTTACATAGCCATGCTGGCCGCGAAAATAAACAAAATAGTCTCCACAGTAATACCTGTAGAAGACAACCCGCCTGGAAGCTTCGGGCTGGGCGACATAATTGAGAAAAGCAGGCAGCTCGGCAAGACGGTTTTGAGGGACGATTATCTATCAACGGTCAAATCCGATAAAAGCTCTAGAATATTGGAAAACTACTATAAAAAAGAGCATGTGGCCAAAGTCAAGGGCATGATTCTCGGCGGCCTGTACAAAAGTCAAGCTTAAAAAGATTACTGTCAAGATTAATTTATGGCAAAGAAGATTTTTACAGCATTCACTGGAGCATGGAAGCTCCTGATAGTCTTCAACCTGCTGTTGTCAGCCGCAGGCCTGTGGCTGGCCTATTCGCAGAACGTCTTCTTGTCGCAGATAACAGCAAGCTCGTTGGCTCTAACACCGCTCCCTGGTATACCCGGCCAATCCCAGACAGCCACGGTGTTGGGCAGCCCGCTGTCAACACAGGCGTTCATGATAACTTCCCTCACGGGCATAAGTCTAGCAGTATCCGTGATTATCGTCGGAATATTATTTTGGCTGTTCAGAGAAAAGTAACTCGTTGGTGATTTTTATGAAAAAGGTAGCTATCACAGGAGCCAACGGTACAATAGGAACTGTTTTACGGACAGGACTGGCCGATTATGAAATAACGCCTTTGGATTTGCCGGAAGCCGACATCAGAGATTACAATAGACTTCTTGAAAATTTTCCTGGACATGATGCTGTAGTTCACTTGGCTTGGGATACAAAAATAGAAAATTTTAGAAGCGGAAAAATTAACCCAGACAACATGTTGATGACCTACAACGTTTATCGAGCTGCCATTGAAACCAAAGTGCCAAGGGTTGTCATGGCCAGTTCTGTGCACGCAGATGATTTCTACAATTGGAAGGGTGTTGGATTATTGAAAACAGACAGAACGCCTGTGCCAGACAGCCCATACGGCGCCAGCAAGGTCTTTATGGAAGCTTTGGGTAAACATTATGCAACAAAAGGATTGGAAGTGGTGTGCATAAGGTTTGGCGGCGTGAATCTTGAAAACAGGCCCCCCAAGGACGATTATTATGAAAAAACAGTTTGGCTGAGCCATGAAGACTGTACAGGGCTTATTAAAAGGTGTGTAGAAGCCGATAGGATACCCGGCAACTTCTTGATTGTTTATGCCGTATCAGATAACAAAAACAGGGTTCATGACTATTCTAATCCCCTAGGATGGGTGCCTAAGAAAAGTGCTAACGATTAAGTCTTTTTCCTAGAATACGCTGAATAAAAGTCTTCAGCCAGCTCTACCAAATCCTCCACAAGATCAGTCGCGCCCAGCCTGCCGAAAGCCAGCCTGACTCTGTCCAGCCCTCTGGATATCCTTTCCCTATTGGCATCCCTAGCAAGCTCCTCCTCGCTTCTTGCCTCGTCGGCTTCTATAAGTTCTACATGATACCTGTCTTTCGGGAAAATTTCCTCAGCCAGCATTCCTATCCTTTCCAAGTGGTCTTTTTGCGAAACCAGTCCTATGCGCCTATAACCATGACTGTCGGCGATATCCTTCAAGTTCATCAGCTCCTGATAAGTGCTTCTGGCTCTGCCTTCTATAAGGACATTTTCATCACTTGTATGAAACCCCCCTCTAAGATATTCCAGCCCATCGCCAGCGTGATAACCAAGCAAAGCAATATAGCTTCCGGAGTTTGATTTCTGTTTTTCCACTCCCTTCTTCAACCTATTACGGTAGACTTCTCCGCCTGAGCCGTGTACACCTATTAATTCCAAACCTACCATACAACTCACTAATTACTTATTGGTAGTTACAATTTATATTGATTTTGACTACCCGCCAAAGTATAGACATTTATTAGAATCTAGTTTCTAAAAAACTTTAAAAACCCAACTTTCTACCCGCCGAATAAGAAACTGAA
>CAYJRO010000144.1:0-2855 GCA_964372425.1 uncultured archaeon | reverse complement strand
GGTCGAGCGCCGGTCCCAGCTCAAGGGAAACCCCGCGAGCGAAAACGCGCAGTCGACCAGCTCCCACACGGCGTGCAGCTCGCCGGTGCCCAACACGTAGTCCCGATAGTTGGCCCCTTCGTCTGCCTGCGGGCTTTGCCCGAGCACTGCCGCCCGAACGTCGACCTGGCGGGCGATGCGCTGCATGCCTTCGACGTAATCGGGGGCGACTTCCGGAACTATGAAATTGGGGACTATACCAAGGAAGAAAACCACTGATGCGAAAACTATTATCGAAGCTCTTGCTATGGCGGACAAAATACTCCACCTAGATTTCCTTTTTTATCCTGTCAGTCAGACTGGCCAATGTCTTGACAGAATCTATCAGGCCCGGAAGAGTGTCCTTGAATGCCCTTTCCAGGCTGCCTATCCTGGAGCCGGCGTCGCCCACAGTGTTCCTGAACTCTTCTATCCTGCTGAATATGGCCTGCTGGCCTTTGACTTCCTGCTGCTCCACCTGCGACATCTTGTTCTTGATGTCATCGAACTTCTCGCTTAATTCATTATATTTTTGCGTCAGTTCCTGCATCTTGTAATAAAGGTCTGTTATCTGCTCTGTTATCCTCTGGCTGACAAGATAGTCTATGTATTCTTCTGTGGAAAGCGACGAAGGATAGCTGTGGGGCAGCGATGTCTCAGGCACCACTAACTGCTGATTGGATTGGACAGCCTCTATGTTTTCCATGGTCGGCAGCTCCGGTAGCTGAGGACCTTCGGACACTGAAAATTGAGAAGAGCTAGTTTCTTCAGATGGCGATATAGTGATTTTCAAGGACTGTGTAAGACCCTTGTCCACTTCCTCGGGGGAAAAGCCCTCCTTCCTTAGGACATCTATGATTTCCGGCTCAGAGAATCCTTTTGACGCCAAGTCCCTTATCCTGTCCGTAGGAACATATCCTTTGCCGGATATCTTTTTCTTACCCAAAAACGGCAGTGCCATATAAATTAATTTAGGGGGATTGTCTATTAAATCTATTTTCTGAGAAGCAACTCCTCTAACATTTTCTTCACGTCTTCCTTCGTGACGAACCTGCTTATCGCTGGATTCATCAGGCTCATATAATTTGCTACCTCCCTGAACTCGTCTTTTCTTACAAAATTTTCAAACTCCTTCTTTATGCCGTCAGCCTGCCTCTTCACATCATCAATTACATCCAGCACGCCGTTCATTTCCTCCCTTGTCTTTTCTATCTTGGCATTGATGTCCTTTGAAACGTCTGAGACATTGCCTTCCAGGCCCCTTATGGCATATTCCAAGCCGTTTATCAAGTTCTCGAGCTCCCTAAGCCTCATGTCATTCTGGTTTATCCTCTTGACTATTTCGGAGGTTATTATCCTGTCTGACTCGGATACCATAAATTAAATTTGGTAATACTACAATTTAATTTAAGGGTGTAGCATTCTTGGCAGTGGATTATGAGGTCAGGGAAGGCGTGCTTACTATAAACACTAAGAACTGGGTGATATCTCCTAACATCGAGGACTCGGAGGCTACGATGTCTCTAGTCATAGGAGTGCTCACGGAAGCGAAGGAGACGAAAAGGCTTGTCATGACATCCTCCAGGAACATTGAATATGATCTTGAAGACCTGAACATGCTAAGGGGTGTGGGGGAGGCTTTCAACAGGATAGTAAACATGGAAAGGCTTTTGTCGGAAGAAAAGTTTGGAAGCATGGAATGCATAAACCTTTTTCCCGAAAGGGTGTCTGATCTCAAGTTCCTTGTGATGGAAGTCTTGAAAAAGGATCCGGTGGGCGCTTTTGTAAGGCTTAGCATACTGATAGACAAGCTCATACGCAGCCTGGAAGCCGGAACGCCTATCTACAAAAAATGCACGATTACCTACATGAACGAGATACTCGAGCCGCTGAGGAAGATACTGGACGGATGCTTGCTGATACAGAAGGCAAAGCCCCACTTGGCAAAGTTCAAGTTCGGGGACAGGAAAATCTACAGGGAGATATTCAACCCCACCATAAGGCCGGCTTTCATGATGGCTACTTATGCGGCGACTCCGCATCCCAACAGCACGATGATAGACAGATATAATGTGGGAAGCACCGTTGTGGAAATATACAGGATACCGGGCAATGTCAGGCTGATGTACCATGTCATACCAAAAGAGTTCAAGCTTACTGAAGCAAAGTATTCCATCCTGGATCAGGCAAGGAGATATCTGGTGGGGCACAGGCCTGCAGAAGCCGAGTTCACAGAACCGGAGAAGACAAGGGAAGTCTTCCTGAACATAAACAGGGACCTGATAAGGGACATATCCCACAAGGAAGGGGTCAAGCTTTCAGACGAGGAGATAATTGAGCTTGCTACAATCCTTACAAGATACACAGCAGGATTCGGCGTGCTTGAAGTAATGCTTTCGGACGACAGGGTGCAGGACGTCTATATAAATTCTCCTGTGGGGGAGACTCCAGTCTTCATAAACCATTCTGATTATGAGGAGTGCGAGACGAACGTCAAGCCCACGAAAGAGGCCGCAGAGGCATGGGCTACAAGATTCAGACTGTATTCCGGAAGGCCGCTGGACGAGGCCAATCCTGTTCTGGACACGGAAGTCACTGTGTCAGGGGGGAGGGCAAGGGTCGCGGCGATAACCAAGAGTCTCAGCCCAGGCGGACTTGCCTTTGCTTTCAGGAGGCACAGGGAGAAGCCCTGGACGTTCCCTCTTTTCACCAAGCACAGGTACTTCAATCCACTGTATGCAGGAGTGATGAGTTTCATCATAGACGGTGGGAGAGCCATGCTTATAGCCGGCGGCAGGGGAAGCGGAAAATCCAGCCTTCTTGGAGCAGTAATGCTG
>CAYJRO010000143.1:0-2874 GCA_964372425.1 uncultured archaeon | reverse complement strand
GGCGGCCAAATGTGTGGCAGACGCAGAATACGACCTGCAAGACTCTGGAAAAGAAGAGGCTATTAGAAACTACATAAAGAAATGGTATCCTAAAGACGTTTATAAAACATTGTTTGGAATTTAGATTTCCTTGTTTTGTTTCATAATCATTAGGCTGAGAGTTAAAAAATATCTTGAGTCCGCTCAGCAGGAATGATTAAAGCATTAGCCTTGTATAAAACCCCCTATTTTCATAGCAGAAACTGATTAATTTTATGTCAGATAAGTTAAATAATATAAAGAATTTTCTAGGCAAGCTGATATGGAAACCATTTTCGGAACAAAGGAATGTATCTATTCTAAGACGGCTTTCCGGTGTTACAAGGGAAAAACGGTTCCTTGTGTTGATTGAAAATTCCAATAAACTAAACCCCAGTCAAAGAAATGATTTATTAGAATTTGTGAGAAAGAAATTACAGGGCTTTGATTGGGAAGTCAAAAATCTAAGAACAGGCTCTTATTATCTAGAGTTTGATATTTGGACGAGAACCGATATAAATGGAGTTTTAGAAATCCTATCGTATTTGGGCAAACCAAGCGATATAAGGGACCTGACGAAGACCGAAAAGTTCACCAAAGAAAAGGCTTTTGAAACGGCCGTAAAATTATTCAATGAGGAAAGGTTTTGGGAGTTCCATGAAATTCTCGAGGGTGTCTGGAGAGACGAAAAGTCGGGCGAAAACAGCTGATACAAGGCATTATTTTGATTGCAGCAGCCTTTACACATTATCAGAAAGGCGAAAACAGCCTGGTTATCTCGGAATTAAAAAGGGCGTACAATAAACTAGGAAACTTTTCAGGCACTTATCAAAAGATAGAAATGGAAAGCCTGAAAAGTAAGATTTTGTATTTGGTAGAAAGTGACAAAGTCGAGACATTTAAAATATGAGTATTGCATGAAAGAAGTTATCACAATGCATTCCTAAAATATGGAAAAAGCAGATATTTTAATGCTATAAAATATCTGTTGAAAGGTTTAAAATCCGACCTACTGCAAATCCTACGCTTTTCCCAAGAAACACAGGCAAAACATGACATTATAAGGATTTTAAACGTTAGTATCGAAGTAAACAAGAGCATATTGATAACTTTGAAGAAGAATCAGACAAAAATGAGGAAGAAGCTGATGAAAATGAAGCGGAACAGAGGCAGAACGTAGGACAACATAGATAGTTACAAGAGACTTACAATGGTTTTCTTGCATCTGCCACTATTTCAGAGCTGGGGGTTAGGTTTTTCGGGCCTAGTGAAGGAGGTATAGCAATTGTAATAACTCCAGAATTTTGATAGGTGTAGCATTTGGGTTGTTGCCTGCTAGAATAGCTTCTAAATTGCAGCATGCGGAAGCGCCAAGATACGAATAGTGATTTAGAATTTTCAGCCAGCTACTTTTTACCTTTGCCTATGTTAGACAGTATGGCCAAACCGCCCGCTATCAGCGCAAGATTCTTGATTATGAACTCGCCTTCCAGTGTCAAGATGGGGAAAGCCGGCTTGAAAACAAGAGACGGCGACGTGAAGAATATCAGAAGCGTTCCCGAGAGATGTAATACCATAAGGACAGCCAGATACCTTACATACTTCTCCTTGCCTATGTACATGCCTACGCCGATGACCACTTCAAAAATCCCCAGGATGTATATGTAAGGCGTCTGCGCGAGAATGCTGTAGGACTTCCTGATTATGTCAATCACAGCACTCTGGCCGATCAGTTTCAGAAAGCCGAACCATATGAATATCGTGCCAAGGGCTATCCTGAAGACCAGGACCTCGTGTCTTCTCAGGCGTTTCACAGCATCCATGATAACGGACATCTACAGCCTCCAGGCCCCCACGGCTGTCGCCAGGGAAAATCCGAACACAAGAGTAGCCAAGGAAAGGTGCAGGGTGACTATCTCCGGATTCAGCCCGGTCTTTATCACGAACATCCCTATCGTTACCTGTACTATTAATGCGACAATGGCCAACACAGAGGACAGTTTCATGCCAAGCACCCCCTTCTCCTTGTATGTTGCAGCAAGTATGGCAGTAGCAAGCACTACAAGCCCTGTCACTGCCGACCAGACCCTGTGCGTGAACTCGATTACAATGTCCCAGCTGGTCAAAGGCGGGCAAAGCGGCCAATCCGGGCATGCCAGGCCGGCCCTCACGCTGCTCACATAGCCCCCCAGGACTATTGTCATGAACACGAATAACACAGATATCGTGGAAGAATATCTTACAAGCTGTTTGTGGTGCCTGCCCAAGACACTTCCTGAAGACTTCGGGTTGTCCGCCATATTATAATTTTTAAACAGGTAAATTATAAATAAGTCATCGCGAGGAATCCCAATGTCGCACGCAGTTTCCAACACATTAGAGATATTCAACTCACTTTTCAGCAATTTCCTTGTTCTTGGGGCAGCTGTGGGCATAGTGGTCATAGGCGTATTGGTCTACTTGGTTGTCAAGTACAGGGACAGGCCGGAGAAGCACGGCAAGCAAGTCCTGCCGGAAGACATGTACACGGTGAAAGGAATAAGAGTGGTCAGGAAGGACGAAGAGGCGGAAGAGTTCCAGCTCGGCCAGATGCCCAAGGAAAGAGGCAAGCTGAAGACAGTAATCATATCCCTGTTGATCTCTGGCATGATAACTTCTGTCCTGGTCTTCGGCACTTTCAGCGTGCTTGATTTCCTGGATAACCCGCCGTCCGACATAGCACTGACTGTCATGGTCACGGGATTTCAGTTCGACTGGAAGTTCCTTTATCCCAACGGCCATAAGAGCGTGGGCGAACTTAGGGTGCCTGTCAACGAGACCATACTGCTGAACGTCACGGGCGAGGACGTCTTCCAC
>CAYJRO010000142.1:0-2909 GCA_964372425.1 uncultured archaeon | reverse complement strand
TCCGATCTGCACCCCCAACGATGCCCCTAGAAGGGCTCCTACGCTTGAGAGCGAGAGTACTATGGCTACAGTATTGTTAAGCATACTGGGCCACTTCACCTTCCATACCACAAGCAGGATTGCCAGTATCAGGCCCAAGTCTATATACCAGAAATAGATGTTTATCGGGAGTATGAAGTCGAACGTTATCCAGGACGACATGAAAAGCACGAATATCTCTAACAGCCTCAAAAGGCTGCTCCTGAACTTTATGACTAAAATTATGACTCCCGTCGAGATGAGTATGTAGGTGAAAAGGTAGATGGAATTGAGGACGTTCTCCGGGTTCTGTACAACCGGCTGCAGTATCTCCGACTGCACAGCCATATGGTACAGAGTTCCTATGTACATGCCCATGATGTTTACGGCAAGAAACACGATTACAAAAGTCAGCGTTATTAATTCTGGTTTTATCATAAAGTTAGATTATGGATTTGAAGGATAAAATAGTCGGCGTGCTGGGGAGCAATTTCATCTGCGACAATTGTTTGGGAAGGATTGCTGGCAACCTGCTTTCGGGGTACTCTAACGAGCAGAGGGGCAGGACTCTCAGGACTTATATAGCAATGCTTATAGACAGCGGCGAAAATCTGAAAGTGAAGCCTTCCAACCTCCATGGTATAAGGTTCAGGAGCGCCAAGCCGGAAACTGCTGAAGCGGAAGCCTGCTCCTTCTGCGGGGGCTTCTTCTCGGGCGGGATCGACGCGGCTGTCGAAAAAATTATGAAGAGGCTTCAAGGCATAGAGTTTGATACTTTCCTGGTCGGCTCTGTGCTGAGCGACGAACTGCTTAACATGGAAAACCAAATATGGGAAAGGGTGGGCATAGACACTGTCGAATCCTTGAAATCAGAGATAAACCGGGAGGTCGGAAAGAGGCTGGAAAGGCTGAATGGAAAGAAATTTGACCTGAAGAGCCCCGATGTTACAGTTGTCATAGACCTAAAGAACGACAGGGTATCTGTCACGACCAGGAGCCTGTTTGTCGCAGGCGGCTACAAGAAATTGGTGAGGGGCGTGCCGCAGACCAGATGGATATGCTCCAGCTGCGGCGGCAAAGGCTGCGTCACATGCAGGGGTAAAGGGCAGCTTTATCCGACATCGGTCCAGGAAATCGTAGAGAAGCCTCTTTTGAAAGCGTCTGGCGGCAAGAAGTCCTTTTTTCACGGAAGCGGCCGCGAGGACATAGATGCAAGATGCCTAGACTGGAGGCCTTTCATCATAGAGATGGCAAAGCCTGCTAAAAGGAGGATAGACTTGAAGAAAGCGGCTGGTCATATAAATAAAAGCAAGAAGGTAAAGGTAAGCCAATTGAAAATCGTTTCCAACGGCAGAGAGGAAGTGAGGATCCTCAAGAGCAGCAGGATAGACAAGACCTACCTGGCGGAAGTGCTGTTTTCGAAGAAAATCGAGAGGAAAAGCCTGCCGTCACTGAAGAAGATTATGGCCGAGCCTATTTTACAGCAGACGCCTACAAGAGTCTTGCACAGGAGGAGCGACAAGTTCAGGAAGAGGTCTGTCAAGAAGCTTTCCTGGAAGCTTGCCGGGAGCAATAAGATGCTGCTGACCGTGAGGACCGAGGCAGGACTGTATATAAAAGAGCTGATAAGTGGCGACAATGGAAGGACAAAGCCGAGCGTGGCCGAGCTGATAAACAATAAGGTTAAAAAGATTAATCTAGATGTTATTAAAATACATGTTAAATGATTTGAATGACTAAGAAGTCTAGGGGACCGAAATCCAAGACCAGGAACAAGCTGAGGCAGAAAGTAGCCTACAGGCCGTCCATAACAAAATTCCTCCAGGAGTTCTATATAGGGCAGGACGTGGTAGTGCTACAGGAACCTTCGAGCCACAAGGGCATGCCGTTCCAGAGGTTCAAGGGAATGACTGGCAAGGTCGTGGGAAAAAGGGGCGCGGCTTATCTGATAGATGTCATGGACGGCAACATGAAAAAGACCTTGATTTCGAGACCGGAGCACCTGAAGGCGCTGTAAGCGAAATTTTTAAATATAGGCAATAATAACATAGTTAGGGGTAGTCATCATGGAAGTGTTGTCAGAACAGATACTTACGAATCCTGAAGCAAAGGAGATGCTGGAACAGCGGGCCAAGATCTCGGAGCTCAAATACGAGCAGAAGAACGCCCTGACTACTCTTAAGAAGTTCGTGAAGCTTGACGCCGAGAGCGCGAAGAAGATTGTAGCCGAGCTGAAGAGCATAGGCAAGCTGAGAGACAAGCAGATAATAGAGATTGTGAACGTGCTACCCCAAGACAAGGACGACCTGAAAGCCATACTGCAGAAGGAGTATTCTTTGTTCTCCCAAGAAGAACTGGACAAGATACTGGAAGCAGTGGAAAAGAACAGCTAATAAGAATGTGGTTTCTATGAAGGACGACTATGTTATAGTGTTAGATTTTTTCCCTCACGGAAAGCCTGGCGACAGGAGGACCGAGCCGGTTGCCCAGTGCGTCGGCGAGAGGTTCTTCAACCTTCTGGAGATCGTTGTGAGGGACGACGTCGCGGTCAAGACCAAGGATAGGATTTATGTGGGCGGCGACAAGAGGGAACAGGTGAAATACATCAAGGGCAAGATAGAGTCCAGGGAGCTTACCAACTTTTCAAGGGGCATACTGGAGGAAGTTATCAATGAGCTTGTATTGGAGGATGAGAAGAGGTTCGTGGACTTTTTCAACACAGCCGGACCCATAAGCACGAGAATGCACAGCCTTGAGCTTCTGTATGGCATAGGCAAGAAGCACCTCTGGTCCATAATAGTGGAGCGCAGGAAGAAGCCGTTTGATAGCTTAAATGACATTGAATAGAGAATCACCATGCTGCCCGACGTGAAGAAGCTTGTGGTCAAGAG
>CAYJRO010000141.1:0-2914 GCA_964372425.1 uncultured archaeon | reverse complement strand
AGACCGATGAGTTCAAGACCAGCAGGCCGAACACGCCGGACAAAGCTATCATGCACAGCGAAAATAGCATGGTCTTGGGGTTCTCTCCCTTAAGGACCATGAAAGCTACTACAATCATTATCACATATGCTATGTAGGGCCTGGAGAGATTGTAAAACTCTACGAAATAGCCTGAAAGTGAGAACACCAGGAAAATTGTCAGCAGCAAAGAACCCAAACCGCCCAGAACAGTAAGTTTTACCGCCTCATATCCCCTGCCTTCCAGAAGTATCTTGTGGCCTGGCAGGACTGACAGCGACGTGTCTTCAGAAGGCGCGCCCAGAAAAATAGAAGGTATGTAGCTTACGAATATCTGCGCCACGGCTACCGATACGATCAATACCGCGACATACTGCGGAGAGTGCAGGATAGCTATCATTGACAACAGTAGTGGCAGCAGATTGTTGACGTTCATGCCCGGTAGCAGGCCGAAAGACAGTCCCAAGGCTGTTCCAAAGAGAGCTACAAGAATTATTTCCAGCATAAATTAAGCAAGCATCTCATTAATCTTAAATTAGCTAGCCGTGCGCCAATCTATTGATCTGTGCTTCTAAAATATCAAGTCCTTTATCAGCTTCCTCTTCAGTTATGTTCAGGGGAGGCGCTATCCTTATCGTTTTCTCTCCGCAGCCAAGAAGCAACAGGCCGTCCTTGAAAGCCTTCTCTTCTATAAAATCCCTGTTATCCTTCGTGTCAAGCTCCACACCTATCATCAACCCCAATCCCCTCACGTCTACAATGAACTCGGGATAGCGTTCCTTGAGGTTCTTCAGCCTGTCTACTATATACTTGCCCATTCTGTATGCGTTCTTGACAAGCTTGTCCCTCTCGATGATTTCTATAGTTTTCAACCCCACAGCAAGGTCTATCCTTGAGCCGCCTCCCCATGTGCTGGATATGGCAGCCTTCTCCTTGGGATCGAACTTCTCGCTGAAGACAGCAACTCCCACCTGCAGGCCCTTGGCGGAGGCTATGATATCAGGCTCCAAATCATAGTGCTGGAACGCCCACCACTCTCCAGTCCTGCCCAGTCCAGACTGGACCTCGTCCACTATCAAAGGTATCCTGTAACGCTTGGTCTCCTCTTTCACGTTCTGTACGAATTTCCTGCTGGCTATGTTGTAGCCGCCTTCCCCCTGGACTATTTCCATTATTACAAAAGCCGCCTGCTCATAGTTTTCAGAGAGCACTGTCCTGATTTCATTCACATTCTCGTCATCGTCCTTGGTGCAGAAATTTATCCTCTTCACCCCGAGTTCCGGATATCCTTTCTTGTGTACGGGCTTGCTGTAGGTGAATGTGAGCGCGCCCAGAGTCCTGCCGTGGAAGGCTCCGTAGCATGAGACTCCGTACAGGTTGTTCGGATTCGGCTTGTTTTTGAACCTGTAGGCCAGTTTTATGGCATTTTCCACAGCCTCGGCGCCGCTATTTACAAAGAACACCTTCTTCAGATGCCTCGGAACTATTGAGATTATCTTCTCTGCCATATCCGCCTGTTCTTCTGTGAAAAAATCCTGTCCGGCAATCTTGTGCGCCCCGCTGTTGGCACGTTTTTTTATGACATCCAAAATCTCCGGATGGCCGTAGCCCAGCGGGCAGCTGCACACGTTGGAATTGAAGTCCAGGTATTTCTTGCCGTCCACATCCTCTATGTAGCAGCCCTTGCCCGACTTTATGACAAGAGGGTAGGCGTATGTGGTATCAGGTGAGAACTTTAAAGTCTTGGCTATTATCCTTTCAGATTCGTTCATTATAAAAACAATTTGTCCTGCCTTCCTTTTAAGGTTCCTTCTGCCCGCTGAATTTCCCCCTGTAGTAGCTTCTTCCCCTGACTTCCTCCAAGATTATTTGGCATATCTTGGTTCCAGGATAAAGGGCAAGCGGCATTGGCGAAAGATTCACAATCTCCAGGACGATTTTTGCTGACGAGCCAGGCTGTATGAAGCCGCTGCTGACATGCGTAAGAAGACCTATGCGGGCAAACCTGGACCTGCCTTCTATCCTGGCTGAGAGGTTGTCCGGCAGAGTCACAGTCTCCTTGGTTATGCCATGTATCAGCTCCCCGGGATTGATCAAGACATAATTGCCGTTTTCGACTTTCAGGCTCTTGGTTATCTTACGGTGGTCGACGTCGTCGTTCACATGGAAAACGCCTTTATCCTTCTTGAAAACCCTGAACTCGTTGCCAAGACGCAGGTCTACCGATCCCGGTCCTACTTGGCTCTTGCTGAACGGCTCAATCTTTAGGCTTCCATTTTCTACAAGCTTCAGTATCTCTTTGCTTGACAAGATGGCCATTAATTAGAATTATTGTTTGAGCCGGTTATTTAACTTAGTATGTTGCCGTATCCTATAAGTCTCCACCTGCCTTCTATCTGCTTGGATACAACAATTCTGTCGTCCTCATACACGCACACCGGAATCTTCAGCGACATGTTAATGTTCCCTTTTTTAACGCTTTCTACCTTTCCCACCGACCTGGCTGTGCCTACGTTTATCAGCAGAGTATCGCCTACCTTTACATCCTTCATGTGAGCAGGCAGGTCTTTCAATACCCGTTCGACAAAATTGACCTCGAAAGACAGACTATCTTTTACTTCCGGCAGGCTCCCGGTCGTGCTGACCATGCATCCCACAAGAGAATCGGATTTAGTGACATAAGGATCAAGGTTAGTCATTACTCCCAGCAGTCCGCCAGGTTCGGCTTCTTCCAAATCATTTCCCGCTTTCTGCAATCCGGTTATCTTGGTTTTCAGCGGTTTGTACTTGCTGTCAAGCCTGATGCCAGGCTTGATCTCTATCTCTTCACCTATTTTCAGATTTCCCGCTATCAGAGAGCCTCCCAGGACGCCCCCCCTCAGCTTTCCAATCTTTG
>CAYJRO010000140.1:0-2940 GCA_964372425.1 uncultured archaeon | reverse complement strand
AATACCGAATGCTGGCAGCCTTGACGAGGCCAGGGCCAGGCTGCTGAATATATTCCCAGGGTGCGGGAGATTCTGGGCCTATTTCGTGTGATTGGGCTATCAAGGCAAGCTTCCTGGCCGCTTTAAAAGCCATAGGATGTAGGGAGTCGCCGAGAAATACTAATAATAATTAATTTATGCCTGCATGCAAATATTTTATTATGAAAGCTGAAACGGAACTGCTGAAGGAGATTAGAACCAGGAAAAAGGAGCTTAACCTGCTCTCCAGAAGGCAGGACATCATCATGAAGGCGCTGATTCCTGAGGTAAAGCCGACCAAGGAAGAGCTGAGGATAATGAAATCCAAGAAGAAGTTCTTGAGCGAAAGGGAATGGCGCAAGGCATTAAGGTAATCAAGTGTCTTACGAAATAAAGATGTCGCAGGACGCTGTAAAATTCGTCCAAAAGCTGAACTCGAATGTCAAGAAAAAGGTCGAAGAGCTTCTTGATTCCTTGAAATCCGACGCTCTGCCATACAAGCAGTATGACTTGAAGAAGATGAAGTGCGACAGCAATTTCTTCAGGATAAGGATAGGTAAAATAAGAATAATCTACGAGATAGTGCAGCCGGAGAAAAAAATCTACATCCACGGCATAGATTTCAGGGAAAGGGCGTACCAGCGATAGGTCTTGGAAACAACATAACTTGAAGAGGATAATTCCCAAAGCTGGCAGCCTTGACGAGGCCAGGCTGCTGGAGATATTTCCCGGGTGCGGGAGGTTCTGGGCCTATTTCGTGTGATAATTGTAGTAAATAAGATTGTAAAAATCTCACCGAAAATGAGCAGCCGATAGTTTTAAGTACAGGAAATCTATAGTATAAAATAATGAGCATATGCCCGAAAAAATAGACTTTATAACACCGAAGTTCATGCAGGTGCTGCAGTTTTTCCTAGAAGACCCCATGAAGGAGTCGCATGAGAGGGAAGTGATCAAAAGGACGGGGGTGAGCAAGGGATCCGCCAATAAGATATTGAGACTGATGTCGAAAAAAGGACTGCTGACAAGAGAAGTGAAGGGCAGGATGGTCTTCTACAGGCTCGACACAGACAACCCGCTATCGAGGCAGTTCAAGATACTGCTTAACGTCTTCGTTCTGGAAGGACTCGTAGGAAGCATGAGGGAGCATTCGGAAAGGATAGTTATGTTTGGCAGCTGTTCTCAGGGCACAGATGTCAAGGGCAGCGACATAGACATCTTCATACTGTCTTCCGACAAGTCCTATGTCAAGGACAGGATAAGCGAATACAACAGCAAGAGCGACAGGAAAATATCGCCTATAGTGGTTGATGCCAGCGGCCTGGCCGGCCTTAAAAGAGAGGATGAGCCGCTGTATGAAAACATAGGGAGGGGAATCGTTCTGTGGGAGAGGGAATGAGCACCGAGTTCAGGAAGCTTCTGGATGAAAGGAAGCTGCTGAGAACCGCGCCCAAAAGGAACATGATTTTGAAGGAGATTGAAGCCGCCGAATCGGACATAGACGACGCCAGAGCGTCCCTAGAGCAGACCAATTTCAAATGGGCCACTATACAGGGGTATTATTCTATGTTTCACAGCGCAAGGGCTCTCCTGTATTCCAAGGGTTTCAGGGAAAAGAGCCACTATGCATTGCTCGTATCGCTGCGGGAGCTTTTCATCAATGTCTTGGGAAACAGCATGATAAGAAGTTTCGAAGATGCCATGGGCCTGAGGCAACAAGCCGACTACGGCCTCAAATTTTCTGAAGCCGGTGCATTGGACACTGTGGATGCCGCAGAAAAGCTTCTTCGAAAGTCGAGGGAAATCTTGAATATACGAAACTAACTTGCAGACCAAGGCGAGGCTGTTGGAGGTATTCCCCAATTGCGGGAGGTTCTGGGCCTATTTCGTGTGATTGGGCTGTCGGATACCATATGCCGCATAAGGCAAACAGTATTAGAGATAATAGCTAAGATGCGGCTTTGAACCTTTCCCTCATGTTTTCTATGTCATCCAGGCTCAGGTTTCCTATCAGCAGCTTCATCTTCACCAGGAAATCCTCGGCTTTTGACAGCATGTCTTTGGCAGATCTGCCCGTGAGAACGACGCCCTTCTTCGAATCCACATAATACTGCTTGTCTATCCTCTCCTTCTTGGCGGACGATATGGCTTTGAACAAATCCTCCCTTCCCGAGAGCCGCTTTAGCAGCAATATGGAGCCGGAATGGTTCTCGCACTTTATGCCGGCTTTGAACAGGAATGCCGTCAGCGAGTTGTACATTGCAAAATACGACATTGTGACCGAGTTTTCAAACAGGCCGTTCTGCAGCAGGATTCTGGCGGACTTTAGGCAGTTTTCGGCCTTTTCCACGTAGGAGTCGCAGATGTTGTCGGAGGGCTCCACCATGGATGCCTTGCCGCCCTTTCTAAGCTTAGCCAAAAAACCCGGCCTTTTCATAAAACTCCTCTGTCCCCCTCAATATAACATGGTTTTTTATTATCTCTTTTATAAGCTTGGATTCCGGATCGAAGTCGCTTATCTTAGCGCTTATCCTGGAATGGACGGACTCGGCCAGCTCCTTTGTTTTCCTGCTTGCAGTTTCTATGTAGATGTCAATATCGCTGTCCCTGCCGGCCTCGAACCTTGCATAGCTGCCGAAGAGCACTACCAGCCTGTCCTTGCATGCCCTTAGAATATCCTCTATTATGACTCCAGTATCAGGGTACCTTTCAATCAGCTTCATGAGCTTGTACCTTTCTGCGTTGAAGACGTAGCTCTTTGCCTGTATGCCTTTCTTGATGAAATATACCTTGTTCCTGCCTTCCGTCCTGCAGTCCACCGCGTTCTCTTCCGCCAGCCTGGCCAATTTCCTGTGAATTGTAGCAGCCGGCTCCTTTAAAAGCCTTGACAGTCCTCTTACATGGTTCTCGCCTCTCAGCAGC
>CAYJRO010000139.1:0-2972 GCA_964372425.1 uncultured archaeon | reverse complement strand
CTGTTGGAGAGGCCGCTTATCTCTTGTTCTCTATAGTAGGAAAACAGCTTGTCGTTGCTGACCGATTCGCTGTCGCCTTCTTTGACAGAGATGTACAAGATACCGCCTGGCTTAAGAATCCTTTTCAACTCTTGCAGCGTAAGTTCGGCCTGAGATTTCGGTATGTGCAAAAAGGACGCGCAAGACCACAGGCCGTCAAAGGCCTCGTCCTTGAAAGCAGTTTTCCTCATGTCCATGTAAAGTACTTCTGCGGAAGTCCTTTTCCTAGCCTCTTCTATCAGGCCTTTAGACAAGTCTATCCCCACGGCTCTTCTGCCGCTGGAGAGAAGGTAATTAAGGTCCCTTCCCGAGCCCGAGCCGATGTCAAGAACCAGAGAGCCTGCATCTGTATAGCCGATGAACTTGTCCAAGTCTCTTCTAACACCTGGAAATTTGTTCAAGTCGTGGACGCTTGCCGCATATTGCCCGGCGGTCTCGTCATATTTTTGTATGGTTCTCTTAATCAATTCTTCTGACATCTGGCTCAAGAATAATTAAGTTGTTTAAAGCATTTATAAAAGTACGACAACCAATTAAATTATAAAGGTGGTTGAAATAGAAAAGACTACTGTATTGATAAAAGATCTTAAGCCTAACGGTTTCATCCTTATTGACGACGTCCCATGTAGGATAGAAAAGGTGCAGGTATCCACTTCTGGTAAGCACGGCCACGCCAAGGTAAGGGTGGATGCTGTAGGTCTTTTGGATAACACCAGAAGGAGCATCCTCGGACCTTCGCACGACAATGTAACTGTGCCTATAGTTTTGAAGAAGAAGGCTCAAGTGCTTTCGGTTTCGGGCAACAAGACCCACCTGATGGACATGAACGACTATTCTATGTTAGACTTGGACGTGCCGGATGAAAGGAAAGACGAAGTAGTGGCCGGTGCTGAGATAGATTATTTTGAAGTGTGCGACATCAAGACGCTGAAGGCGCTGAAGTAGCATGTGTCTTCTTAATCGCTAGGCATGCCACAGGCATTCCGCTCGGTGCTCCATCCCACCGACCGGCTTATTACTTGACTAATCCGGCGGTTACTTGCCTGCTGAATGCGGATAAGTCTTCGCTTGGCTCTATGCCAAATAGGGCAAGGATTTCCCCAATTGATTTTGCGTGGTCTAGAGACGCGAGCGATGGAGCATATGATATGCCAACTCTTCCCCGGTTGTTTTCGTTTACTACAAAAAGTGCCGACTTTTCTCCCATTTGGTTGCGCAATGCTTCTGACAAATCATCTTTTTTATTGGAATCGATTACAAAAACTATCTGTTCGCCTTCCCTGCCTTCTTCCAAATAACGTTTGAAAAAACGGTCCCCCACATCAGCATCCCTGTAAGTTGAAAGGTGTTCTGGCAGGTAGTAAACCCTTAACACGGGACCTACTCCAAAAGAAGCGTCTGTGCATTTACGGAAGGTGCGTGCGTAGCTGACGGCTTCATCTGCCTTATTCCTATCATCGTACAGTAAAATTAGGTCTTTGCCCTGTGAAATTGCCTTTTCCATTAACTGCAATGTCTCCTCGTTCACATTAATCACAAGATTTATTTGAATAGTAATCTTTAAATACATTACTTTTTGGGTCTTGGCTTCTTGCTTAGAATATACTTGAAAACGAGGTAAGCTACTGCTGTGATTATGGCTAAGACGGCTATTGTGTCGGTTATCTTGCTTATGGGCAGGTTCTGCAGGTTAGCTCCTAGGAAGTAGCCCAGGGTTGCAAGTAAGGCTGTCCAGACGAAAGAGCCTGCGAAGGTGTATGCCAGGAACTTCCTGAACCTCATCTTGGAAAGGCCTGCCGGGACGGATATAAGCTCCCTCACTCCCGGTACCATCCTGCCGAAGAAGACTGCTTTTGTGCCATACTTGTCGAACCACCTTTCTGCCGCCCCTAATTTCTTTTTGTCTATAAGCATGTATTTACCGTATTTCAGGACAAAGTACCTGCCGGCCTTGAGGGACAAGTAATAGATAATTGTAGCTCCCAGAGTCGCACCGGCCGTGGCTGCGAAGATTACGCCTACCAGACCGGGATAGCCGTAAACCAGAAGCGACGCCAAATAGCCTACTGCAGGAATGACCAGCTCGCTGGGTATGGGCGGGAAAACTGTCTCTAGAAGTGTAGCTAGAAAGGCCCCAAAAAACAGGCTTATGGATGCCAGATATACTACGTAAGACACTAGGAAACCGACCAAGCTTTCCAATACCATAAAATATATATCTAGCTCAAAAATATAATTGATATTCATGGACACGAAGAATCTGCTAAAAAAGGTCAAAGGCGGCAAGAGGGACAGCCTCACGGAAGTCGAAGCCAGACAGGTCTTGGAACAGTATCACATACCTTTGGTACGGGCTGTTTTCTCCAAGACTGCTGACGAGGCCGTGACTGCGGCCAAGAGGATGGGCTTTCCCGTAGTCCTGAAGGTCGTGTCTCCGGAGATAGTTCATAAGACTGAAGTCGGAGGAGTGGCACTCAACCTGAACAGCGAGGAAGAGCTGAGGAAGGCTTTCGACGGCATGCTGAAGAATGTCAAGAAAAGGGCTCCAAAAGCCAAGATAGAGGGAACTTTAGTCGAAAAGATGATGATGAGCGGGCAGGAAGTCATTATAGGCGGCAAGGAGGACAGCACTTTCGGAAAGGTGCTGATGTTCGGGCTGGGAGGCATATTCACAGAGCTTCTACAGGACACGAGCATAAGGATGATTCCGGTAGGCAGGAACGAATGTCTGGACATGATAAGGGAGACGAAGGGCTATGAGATATTTTCCGGTTACCGTGGCAAGAAATACGACCTGAACTCGATAGTTGGAGTCATGCTGAAGGTCTCCAAGCTTCTGGAGGAGAACAAGGACGTAAGGGAGCTGGACATAAACCCGCTGGTGGTTTCAGAGACCGGGGCTGTGGCTGTGGATGCTAGGATAATTGTATAAA
>CAYJRO010000138.1:0-2982 GCA_964372425.1 uncultured archaeon | reverse complement strand
ACAAGGTGCGGTGTCGATACCATTATGGTCTGGTATATCTTCAGACCGTTATCTTCCAAAGTGGCTCCGCTTTGTACACAGTCCACTATGGCATCAGCAAAGGAAGGGACAAAACATTCGGTGGCACCACAAGTCCTGATTATCCTGAATTTTCTTTTTTGAGAAGAGAAATATTCAGTGGCGATGCCGGCATATTGTGTCGCTACCCGTAATTCTATATTATCCATAGGGTTTTCCTTGACGGCAACAACGATGCGTACCGGCATATATCCCAAGTCGAGCTCGTCCTTGACGTCTACCTCCTCGTCCTTTATCATGTCCATACCAACAATCCCTGCGTCTACCATTCTAGACTCGACCATTTTCGGGATGTCGCGCGGTTTCAGTATGTAGAATTCTAGGCAAGGAACGGTTGATTGCGGCCTGTAACATCTTTTCTGAAGAGTTAGGAATACTCCTGACATATCAAGAAGCTCCTTCGTCGGTCCCCAAAGCTTTCCTTTAGGAAGAGCTACTTTCAGCCTAGCTTCTGACATTTTAGGTCTTCGTAGAGTTCGCGCCATACCCCAAGTATCGTTTCCTTATCCTTCCCCGTGCGCCACAGGTCCTTGTCAAATGACTCTCCTCCTTTTCTTACTCTCATCCCGTCAGGTGTTATTTCAGAGTGTATAAGCATACCTTCATAGTCCATGAAGTAGCAAATATCTACCAGTTCGTAACCTTTGGATCTCAGCATCTTGTCGATTATCAGCGATGCTAATCGGGCGGTTTTCTTTGCATTCTCGGTATCAATATAAAATCCGGCAAATTCATCAGGTATGCATTCGTCCTTGTTGGGGAGAGGATTACTCCAGTCGAACCTTACTATGTCGCTCGGAAGCGTTCCTTCATAATTGATTCTTTCCCTCATTCTCGTATTGTGCTTATCTACCTGCTTTAGGCCGTGCTTCATAACTCCTACAAGATATCGCTTCCAGACCGTTTCTATGGGTGGAAGCTCCTTGGCATACCTGACAATTGAATACTCTTTGCCTTTGATGCAAACGAAGCCGAGGTAATTGGAAATGAACGGGTAATCTGGGTTGAGTTTCATTCCAATATTTCCATCAATGGTGTTGCCTCTGGGATTTGAAAGAAAGCTTTCTGAGACATATTTATTCAGCTCAGCTGAAAACAGCCCCCAAAATCTGTGTCTCAGAGTACTCGTGCCTTCTACAATTCCATATCTGTTATGGGTAAAAGAATACATCGTAGGCTTCAGCTCAACTAGTCCAATATACCCCCACCCGAAGATTTTCTTGCTTTCCCCTTCTATTGTTGGCTTGGAAAGATCGATGGTTCTAGCATTAAGCATGATGTATGCTTCAACTATCTTGCTGACCTCTTCGAACAGGTTCAGATCATCGACAAATAGTGTCAACACATTGGGGGGGTTAATTACGGAAAAAACTTTCTTATAGAGTTCATTGTATCTTTGCGCCTTCTTGTCGTATTTGTCCAAAAATGCCCTCTTTTCCCTCTTGGCTATTGTAAGCTTGTTTTTTGCGGCAAGGATCACGACCAAGTCGGAGGCATGGCAGTCACTTAGTGACACTTTAACCTGTTTTCTAATACTTTCAATATTCTTCCCCAAAACCATGTAGTGGCTTATGTGCTCGCTCCTGTCCCTTACCGGAAGACCCAACGACATTAAAACTCTTGCTATCGTTGTTTTCCCCGTGAAATCCCCGCCCTCGACAACAATCTTTGATCCACTGTTTTCAGGCACTAATATTCTTTTTATTTCCCACTAGAAATCTGTTTGTTGTCCTTCAGGGAGACAGCTTACGGTTATGTGTCCCCAAAGCTAAATTTGGTACTGTCCCATTTAAGAATAGTTAATTCTGAAATAAAAAAACTCCCTCCAGGACATTGGACGCTCTGCCAGCCCCTCCATCATGGCAGGAGTCTCCTGCCCAAGGGGGTGCATAAAGTTCCAGTAGAGCTGGAAGAACTCAAGGGCACTCTCAAGGCGGGACTTGAGCTTCGAGTGGCACTTGGTCCTCCTCACAAGCCTCCCGAGGCGTTCCCTTAGTATCCCGTTGAAGTTCTCTATGTCCGTGGTCTCTATCTCGTCTTCGGCAGGATTGCCGTAAACTTTCCTCTTTATCTTGCCCACGACCCTGCCGCCCTCCCTGACCTTGACAAGCTGCCCGTATTCAAGAATGCCCGGATGGAAGAAACGTGGCAGCACATATGTGTAGTCGTCATTGCCGTCTGAATAAAAGGCGGCCTTTTCACCTTCGATGCCGGCCGGGGCCATCCGCTCTGCCACCTTGCACACCATCTTCTCGCAGGTCTTCTGCGTCCACCTTCCCACTGCGAAAGCGGCAAAGAAGTAGGAAAACCGCTTTACGCAACTGTATATCCACGCCTCGCCACCCTTATCGCCGCCTTCGCTTCGTGGCTTAGCCCTTTTTTTCTTCTCTGGACGAAGGTCCACATCTCATCGAGTTCTGCGGGACCCCAGCCGAGGTTTTTAATGAGGTCCCCGTTAACGGCTTCCGCATGCCTTGCCATGTCCTCCAGCAGGTTTCCTATAGTGTCCCTGTGATGCCCGGTTATCCTCTCTATGGACCTTATCCCGTTCTTCTCCACAAGGTGCCTGCATATCGTCTCTATCTCCTTCTCTTTTAGCCTCCTCCTGTATAGCGGTGTCCCTTTGGTTTCCATGAAATACCCCCTGCAATGGTAGCAGTAATATCTCTGGTGTCCTGTCTGGTATTTTCCCGACTTTATGATGTCCTTTCCCTTTTCCTTCAGGTAGTGAGTGCATGCTTCGTTCTGGCAGACTACCCCTATCTTCGACCTCGGCCTGGCCAAAAGACCACCTCCATGAAGAATCTGGGTCTCTAAGCATATAAACTATCTTTAATTAGGACAGTACCAAAAATTAATTTGAGAGACAGTATAAAAAGACTACAGATACATGCGGTATATTTC
>CAYJRO010000137.1:0-3018 GCA_964372425.1 uncultured archaeon | reverse complement strand
ATTCAAGGGGGAAGCTATCAAGCTCACACCTAAGCAGGAGGAGATGGCTGTGGCATGTGTCAAGAAGCTGGGTACAGAGTACGCCGACGACCCGGTGTTTGTAAGGAACTTCTTAGCTGATTTCTGCAAGGCGCTGGGCGTCAAGGGAAAGAGGGAGGATTTCGATTTTTCCGAGATAACTCATTACCTGCAGTCAGAAAAGGAGGCAAAGGAGAAGGCCAGCAAGGAGGAAAGAAAAAGGCTCGCAGAGGAAAGGAAGAAGGTAAGGGACGCCGACAAGGAAAAGTACGGCAAGGCAATTGTGGACGGCCAGGCAGTGGAAGCGGGAAACTACATGACAGAGCCAAGCTCCATCTTCATGGGCAGGGGCAAGCATCCGCTGAGGGGCAAGTGGAAGGAAGGTGCGACAGAAGAAGACATCACCATGAACTTGTCGCCAGATGCGCCAAGACCGCCAGGAAACTGGAAGGAGATAGTATGGAATTCTGATTATCTCTGGATAGCAAAGTGGGACGACAAACTTAGGGGCAAGGAGAAATACATCTGGTTGTCCGATACCTCTTTCGTCAAACAGGAGCGCGAGATAGAGAAGTTCGACAAGGCGATTGAGCTGGCCAAGAAATACAGGAAGGTGCAGGAGCACATAGAGTCAAATCTGGGCTCTACAGACATCAAGACGAGGAAAGTAGCCACCGTGTGCTATCTGATAGACGCCCTGAGCATGAGGGTTGGCGACGAGAAGGACAAGGACGAGGCCGAGACTGTAGGGGCAACCACACTTGATAGGGACCACATAAAGATAGAGGGCAATGTCATTAAGTTCGACTTTTTGGGCAAGGATTCCGTCAGATGGCAGAAAGATTTTGAACCGCCAGAGCAAGTCCTGAAGAACATCAAGGAGTTCATGTCGCAGTCAAATTCTCTTGTATTCGATGGCATAAGGTCGGAGCATGTGAACGAGTTCCTCAGCGCCATAGTGCCTGGCCTGAGTGCAAAGGTCTTCCGTACCTACAGTGCGTCAAAGGCTGTAGACGAGTATCTTAAGAAAGAAAAAGCCAGCGAGGACGATACAGAAGACTATAAGAAGTATGTCGCTGCAATGGCAAACCTCCAGGCGGCGATAGTCTGCAACCACAAGAGAAAGCTACCCAAGAACTGGAAGGAGAGATTAGAGAAGAAGATAGAAAGCATAAACAAGGCAAAGCTCAAGAAAGGAAAGAAGACCAAGGAGAGAGTCAAAATGATGAAGCTGAAGCTCCAGCTGATGAAGGAGACAAAGGACTACAACCTCAATACATCCCTCAAGAGCTACATCGATCCGAGGATATTTTATGAATGGAGCAGGAAGGTCAATTTCGACTGGAAGAAGTACTATTCCAAGACCCTGCAGAAAAAGTTTTCGTGGGTTGAAAGATAGCGACCTTTCACAGTAGCCACAATCAAAAATAAATAGATTTAATTTGAAATATTTATGAGGATAACTATGCCCACAACAAGCAAAGTCTGTTCCGAGTGCAAAAAGCCGATGGGGTTCCTTTCCAAATCACACAATTTCGAGGACGCTGTCGTGTGCGACCCGTGCTTCCACAAGGAGAGAACCGACTCTATAAAGGATTATATCGCAAGATACCTGGCCGGAAAGAACTTCCAGTTCCACACCCACGTCTCCTCCATATACAGAGACCAGGACATTGCAAGGCTGCTGAGGGCTAACCACTTGGGCCTTGTCAGGGAATACTTCCAGAAGCTATTGGAACACGCCAGGAAATCGGGCAGCCTGGAAGACACGGACACCGCTGAAACAATCAGGATGTGCGATTCTGTGATGCGCTTTTTGAACGATTTGGAGAAGCTCTACAAAATTTTTCACACAATGGAGCTTCCAACAGACTACATAGAAATAGTGTCCCTTTTCTCGGAATTTGTCGACAAGAGGATAGACAATGAGCACCAGAAGATGGTAAAGCCACTTCACAAGAGGATATCCAGGAAGCTAGGCAAGAACATCAGCAAGGAGGATGTCGTCAAGGAGCTGCTAAGGCGTCCGCTAAAATCAGGACATACGCCGGAACTAACATCGACTCTTCTAGCAAAGTTCAACCTCAATCACGACCTTCTAGAAGTGGAAAGACTGATGAATGACGCAAGGGAAGAGCTGGAGCTCGACAAGTTCAGGAACAGGCTGCTGTCCTACCGCAATTCCTAAGATGCTTTTATAAAGATCACTTTTTTCCTGAATCTGTCAGTGTTTAGGCATATGTGCCGCCTGTTTAAAATATCCAGTCGCTGTCGAACTTGAACTCCTTTGGAGCCAGGCCTAATTTGTCTCCCATGAAAATCCCCAGTCTAGCAGCCATCTTTGAAACGAAAGCTTTTCTGCCTAAAAAACTTCTAATATCAGAATCATACTTTTGAAAATCCGGAAAATGCTTGACAAGCATTGAAGAAGCCCCTGTCAGGTTCCACAATATTTCCCCCTTGGACCATGGCTTGGTGAACCCAGAAGAGTCCCCACACAAGGCAACACTCCCTTTAGCAACAGGCGAAACCAGTCCAGCAGGTATTATCGTAGAGAGGATTTTTCTCAAGACTATTCCGTTATCCTTGCAAAATCTCTCCAGCAAACCCTTAGCCGACCCCATATTTTCAATTATACCATATTCCACCGAGTTACCTCTCGGTATCTTCCAGATGAAGCCGTTTTTCGTAGGCCACACGTCAGCAAAGTCGTCATTGCCGTCCATATCTTCGAAAAACTGTATGCCAAGCACGAATTTCGGCTGTTCTATTTTCAAGAAATCCCTTACTTTTGACAAGGCCCCGTCGCACCCAATCAATCTATCAAACTCAAACAAGCGGCCGCCGGCTTTAACACGAACGGATGAGTTGATTTCTATATCAGAAACAGCAGTACCGGTCATGATTTTCGCACCGTTTTCTTCGGCGAGTTCAGCTACATGTTGGTCCAATTTTCTATGATTGTGTACGAACATCTCGGGTTTCTTTTTTAGTGAAACA
>CAYJRO010000136.1:0-3040 GCA_964372425.1 uncultured archaeon | reverse complement strand
AAAGTACGACATAATTCCGGAGATGTTTCACAACGAGATAAACTCATGGCAGGAGCTCACCGGCAAGTTCCACATAATATTTCTGCGGGATGACAAGGAGAAAAAGGAGCTGAGCACCATGATAGACATAGTCAAGAGGCTTCTTGACAAGAAGGACTACACCGAAATCGTTGCTAGGGGAGAAGACAAGCTCAACAAGATGCTTTATCTCATATGGATGGCAGATTTCATCTCCTACTATCTGGCCAAGGAGAAGAAGATAGACCCGGAAAAGATACCAGCAACGGAGTTTCTGAAGAAGGAGCTTTCAAAGAAAATCCAATAGCTCGCCCAGACTTCCTACCAGCCTGCCTTCGGATGCCACAAAATCTTTGCTCCAATCGGGCGTGTAGCTGTTTTCCTTAAGCATTATGTCGATGCCCATGCGATGCGGAACAGAGAGGTCCATGCTGAAGACATCGCCCACCACCGTTTTCCGGCCGCCTATACTTTCCAGTATTTTGTAATAGCGGGGTCTTCGGATGTCTATATTAAAACCTCCGACTTCAATGCGCCTGCCGACTTTTTTGAAAGCGGGGTCGATGAAAGTCTTGCCGGCCTTGCCTATGAAAGGTATGTTCAAGCCGGCTTCCATCAAAGCCTTTCTTATCCTGTCCTTGTTCGCATTGGATACTATAATCAGATTCGTTTTTTTTGCCAAATCCTCTAGTATGTTCGCAGTAGAGCGAGTTATGCTGGAAGGCATGGGCGACACATCATTGAACGCCTTTTCTATGAACACGTTTCTAAAATCGCCGAATCCGCAGAACCTATAGCTCTCATAGTGCTTGTAAAGTGCCTCTGCTACGGACCTATAAAGTATGTAAGGATCTTCGTCGGCCACTGCAACTGTAAAACCGTTTATTACCAGTCCGTATTCAGACCTGTTTTCGATGACCTTCTTTTCGCCGTCCTTGAAGTCTTTCTTCACCCGGCTTGATCTCAAACCAGTCTTTTCGCTCAGGCCGTTTATCAAAGATTCCTTGAAAGCTTCTGTGTGCTCCTCTATAGCGGCTATGGTGCCGTCGAAATCAAGTATTAGCGTCTTCATAAAATAGGGATGTGGGATAAAACTCTTAAGCGTTTGCGTCAGAGAAGTTTTATTGTCTCGCCTTCTGTGAGAGGTTTTATCTCCGGTTTTTTGGCAGCTATCTCATCTGAGTAGTGTATCAGTCTCATCTTGTTTTTGACGGCTTTGGGCAATCCTATCAGGTCTTCGTATCTAGTGTGTGTGACGTCCCCAGTCTCGTGGAAAATGACATCACAGTCCTTCAGGAAACCTATTAGTTTTGGGTCAAAAGTCGTGTCGGAGCTATAGCCTAAAGATTTACCTTTGTAACTAATTTTTAATGCAATCGTTGGAACAGGATGTATAGTTCTTCTTATTTTCACGTCCAGACCATTGACCTCGTTTGTTTTATTTGGCTGTAAAACGTTTTTTCTGAAAAAGTCTTCAAACTTTCTCTTGACGGTATCAAAAGACCCTTTAGCAAAGCCCGTTCCCATGCTGCCTTTCAGTTTGTGTTCCCACAAATCATCAAAGACTTCTTTTATAGTGTGTATCGTAGGTTTTTTGTTTTCGTATATGAACTTCCAGAAGCCGTACATCTCCAGGCCGTTGGAGTGGTCGCCGTGTATGTGGCTGAGGATGACATGATCTATTTCATTGACCTCTATCTTCCGGCCGGATTTTTCACACGCCTCTCTGAGTATCTTGTGAAGGAAAGCAGGACATTCTATCAAAGTGTATTTTCCACCGGCATTCACAAGAAAGCTTGCAGAATAATGCCTTTCGGAAAATGCGTTGCCCACTCCCAGAACCAACACTTCAAACCCAGACATTTACATCAAATATATTCTAGTTAATCGGCAAACTTATAATGATTAAACAGCTTCTGATTTTCTCCACACCTCGTTGAAATATTGAGCATGCGCCCTTGATAGGTTTTCATCTAAAATCAACACAGTTATCCTGTCCTCCAGGTTATTAGGATTTTTAATGACCAAAAAAGACTCCCTAGAATCCTTTATTGACATGAACAGCTGGCCCAGGCGGTTGAGTCTTACATCATAACCCAAACCCTTTAACCGTTTTACCAAATCTTCATTTTCTTTCAATTTAGTCACTATGTACCTTATCTTAACACCCCTGTCTATTGCCTTCTTAGACTCTTGAAGAAGGCTGTATGGAAGCTTCTCACCGGCGCTTATTATCATAATCTCCTTTTCAGCAGTTTTAGGAAAGTTCAATGCTAGACCATGCTGTTGTTCCCTGCCGTATTTAATCACAACCTTTTCTCTGGTTTCTGTTCTATCATCACCAAACTTTATTTGGCCAAGGAAGTCTTTCAACTGCTTTTTCAAGTTCTCTAATCTATCCTTCTTCATGTCAACAAACTTCATCAAACCGTTTTCTGGAGGAACCAAAAAGAACATCATAGGCTTGTCGTTTGTAAAGTTTATCAGGCCCCTTTCGGCCAAAGACCGTAAAGTTACATGTACTTTTGTCGGAGGCACGTTTGCTATTTTTGCACATTCCGAGGCTTTCAGATTTTTGAACTGGAGAAATGCCATGTAACACTTGGATTCATAAGAGTTCAAAGATAAGTTCTTCAACAAAGCGAGCAATTCCTCCCTTTCCATTAACTACTATTAGTTGTTAGAAACTTATAAAAGTTAACAAATCAATCTTATTTTTGGTGATGGCTATGAAAGTGATAGAAAAATCCGTGTATGCAATAGGCGGTAAGAAATTTAGAAATCTGGACGCCTATCTGTTAGAATCAAGGCCTATTGAACTGTCGTATTCCAGAATAAAAGACGAGATAGACCTGTTAGCAATAGAATTAAAGAAGATAGAAAATCTGATAAAGCAGAGGAGAAAACTATTGGATTCGTATGAAGAATGGGTATTAGAAACAGAAAAAAGTCTAATTGAGACCGACTATTAGCCGTAGCTGGAGGCTATTTTATGGTAGACGAAAACACCTTAGAAGCATTG